>NZ_QUCZ01000012.1:0-94091 GCF_003473885.1 Dorea sp. AM13-35 | reverse complement strand
ACTAATCGGTCGAGGGCATGACCAAGCAAGGTGATAGGTAAAGGATGAAGAATTTCTTGTATGCAGTTTTGAAGGTATATAACTTACAGAAGTGATTGGTATAAAGCCAGTCACTTTTTTTGTTATAACGACGAGAAAAACGCATGTACCCGTGCAAATACAAACAAATCTTCTATAAAAAATATATAAACTCTCTTGACATTTATATAAGAAGTGAGTATCCTAAACGTTAGACTTTTAATGATTAGTCATCTAATTATTAAAAGTCTAACGTTTTTGCTATAGAGACAAGTTTTATCACTGTTTCCATAGATTACAGAGGAAGCTGCCAGTGGCAGGTTTCGCAGGTTAAATAAAGGAAAATAAAAAGAGAGCGCGGTGATTATGGGAGGGGAATACAACATGAAGAGAAAATGGATGGAATCAGGTTTTATGCTGATCCAACAGGTTGCTCATTTAGTAAAATATCAGGCAATGAGAGAGATGGAATCTTTTCATCTTAAACCGAATCAGGTAGGTATTATGTTTATTTTACGTTCAGAAGGCGAATTATCGCAGCGTGAACTGGCAAAGCTGATAGGAATTACACCACCATCGATGACGGTAGCACTTCGAAAATTGGAAAAACAGGGATATGTGCAGAGAAAAGTAGATGAAAAAGATCAAAGAATTCAGAGAATTACGATAACAGATCAGGGAGCAGATTGTCTGAATGAATTAAAAGAGACGATGCACATGTTGGAAGCAGGTCTTTATGAAGGTATTTCCGAAGAAGAACGGAAAGAACTGCAAAGAATTATGCTTCGCATGCGGACAAATATGTTGAATTATAAAGAAATCCAGGGCATGGATATGTGTTCAATTATGGAGGAGAGACATCTATGAGTAAACTTTTTAAATTTATGAAGCCATATGCAGGCGTTGTAGCGGCGATTTTGTGCGTACTGGTTGTGCAGGCATACTGTGATCTGTCATTACCGACATATACTTCGGATATTGTAAATGTCGGAATTCAGCAAAACGGAATTGATGAAAAGATTCCGGAGCAGATTGGTGAGGAAGATCTGGAGCATTTGTTACTTCTGGTTCCGGAGAAGGATCAAAGTACTGTGAAAAATGCTTATACGAAAAGCAGCAAAAAATATGATACAAAGCAAAAAGTATGGCAGTTGAAATCCTCTGTTAAAACAGATGAGAATAAAATGAATAAACTGTCGAATCTGTTAGCAAAACCAATGCTTCTGGCAGCGGGATTTAATTCTGGAAGTGACATGTCGAAAAAGATAGAAATCCAGATGAAAGATCAGATGAAGCAGCAGATGAAAGCGCAGATGAAGAGCCAGATGCAAGATGCGAGCCAGGCAGCACTTTCGTCACAGGCGCAGCCAGAGGAAGCCAAGCAGACTGCTAATGCAAGCCAAGCAGCCTCACAGTTAAAGAAATCAGAAAAAGAGATTGATAAGAAGATTGACAAAATGTCCATTTATGACATATTTGGGCAGATGAAAGGCGCACAGCGTGAGGAGTTTGTAAAAAAGATAGAAAAGAAGATGGATAAATTCCCGGACTCTATGCTGGATCAGGCAGCCTCAACTTATATTAAAGGTGCATATAAACATATCGGAATAGATATGGATAAATATGAGACACATTATATTTTAAATACAGGTGCGAAGATGCTTGCACTGGCAGCGTTGGGAATGATCGCAAGTATTATAGTTGGTCTTATGGCATCACGAGTAGGTGCGGCAATCGGACGTGGACTCAGAAGGGACGTATTCCGTAAGGTAGTAGGATTTTCCAATGGAGAATTTGATAAATTTTCAACTGCGTCTCTGATTACTAGAAGTACGAATGATATTCAGCAGATTCAGCTTTTAACGGTTATGATTCTGCGTATGGTATTATATGCACCGATTATGGCAATCGGAGGAATTACGAAAGTGTTCCATACAAATGTGGATATGTCCTGGATCATTGCACTTGCTGTTGGATTGATCGTATTGGTTGTAGCAGTATTATTTTTCGTTGTTATGCCAAAATTCAAGATTGTACAGGATCTGGTTGACCGGTTGAACCTTGTCAGCCGTGAGATTTTAACAGGACTTCCGGTTATCCGTGCGTTCAGTACAGAAAAACATGAAGAAAAAAGATTTGATGAAGCAAATAAAAATCTGACAAAAACAAATTTATTTGTCAACCGTGCCATGACATTTATGATGCCGACCATGATGCTGATTATGAACTGTATTACCGTTCTGATTGTATGGATCGGTGGGTACAGTGTCAATGATGGAGCGATGCAGGTTGGCGATATGATGGCATTTATCCAGTATACAATGCAGATTATTATGGCATTCCTGATGATTTGTATGATCTCAGTCATGCTTCCGAGAGCAGCAGTATCAGCAACCCGTGTAGACGAAGTATTGAAGAGCGAGACAAAAATCAATGATCCGGAAACACCGCGGACATTTGCGAAAAATGAGAAGGGTGAAGTTGCATTTGAACATGTTTCGTTCCGCTATCCGGGAGCTGAAGAAGATGTACTGCATGATCTGTCATTTACAGCAAAACCGGGAGAGACAACCGCATTTATCGGAAGTACCGGAAGCGGTAAATCTACGCTGGTAAATCTGATTCCGAGATTTTACGATGTGACAGAAGGAAAGATTACAATTGACGGAACGGATATCCGGGAAGTTTCGCAGCATGATCTGCGTGCCCGTCTTGGATATGTGCCTCAGAAAGGAATTCTGTTCTCCGGTGATATTGCTTCCAATATTATGTATGGTAATCCAGACGGAAGCGAAGAAGAAATGATCGAGGCGGCCGGAATTGCACAGGCACAGGAATTTATTGATACAAAGAAAAAGAAATATCGCAGTCCGATTTCACAGGGCGGTTCCAATGTATCAGGAGGACAGAAACAGAGACTTTCAATTGCGAGAGCAATTGCCAAACATCCGGATGTATATATTTTCGACGACAGTTTTTCCGCGCTGGATTACAAAACGGATGCGGTGCTTCGAAAAGAGTTAAAAGCGAAGACAAAAGACAGTACTGTCATGATTGTTGCCCAACGAATCAGCACGATTCTTCATGCTGAGCAGATCATTGTTCTGGATGATGGACAGATTGTCGGAAAAGGTACACACAAAGAATTGTTGAAATCCTGTGAAGCATATTATCAGATCGCATCTTCCCAGTTATCTGAGAAGGAGCTGGAAGCAGATATGAAGGAGGTGGACTAATATGGCAAGAGGACGTATGCGCAGAGGTCCGGGAGCCCCTATAGAAAAAGCAAAAGATTTCAAGGGTACGATGAAGAAGCTGTTACAGTATCTTGGAGCTTATAAAATCTCCATTGTGGCAGTAATTATATTTGCAATTGGAAGTACAGTATTTAACATTGTCGGACCGAAAATACTCGGAAGAGCAACAACCGAGATTTTCAAAGGACTTGTTCGGAAAGTTTCCGGCGGTTCAGGAATTGATTTCACGAAAATTGGGAAAATACTTGGAATGTTATTAGTATTGTACCTGTGCAGTGCATTATTTTCCTTTATCCAAGGATATATCATGACAGGTGTATCGCAAAAACTGACTTATCGTATGAGAAAAGAGATTTCGGAGAAGATCAATCGTCTGCCGATGAATTATTTTGATAAAATGACACATGGAGAAGTGCTTTCGAGAATTACGAATGATGTCGATACACTTAGCCAGAGTCTGAACCAGAGTGCGACACAGGTTATTACATCGGTAGCAACAATCATCGGTGTACTTATTATGATGCTCAGTATCAGTCCGCTTATGACATTGACGGCACTTTTACTGCTTCCGATTTCTATGGGATTTATTTCCGTAATTGTAAAACGTTCGCAGAAATATTTCATGAGTCAGCAGGAATATCTGGGACATGTCAACGGACAGGTAGAAGAGGTGTATGGCGGGCATAATATTGTAAAAGCATTTAATAAAGAGCAAGATGTAATTGCAACATTTGATAAAGATAACGATATGTTGTATCAGTCCGCATGGAAATCGCAGTTTTTATCCGGAATGATGATGCCGATCATGCAGTTTGTCGGCAACTTAGGCTATGTGGCAGAAGTTATTCTGGGCGGTTATCTGGCAATGAAAAGCGTGATCGAAGTTGGAGATATCCAGTCCTTCATTCAGTATGTAAGGAATTTTACGCAGCCGATCCAGCAGGTAGCGCAGGTGGCAAATATGCTGCAGTCTACAGCAGCCGCATCTGAGCGTGTATTTGAATTTCTGGAAGAAGAGGAAGAAGAACAGACAGTTACGGATTCCGAGCCGGTCGATGATCTGGAAGGCCGCGTAGAGTTTGACCATGTACATTTCGGATATAACCCAGATCATATAATCATCAATGATTTCAGTGTGAAAGTGGAGCCTGGACAGAAGATTGCGATCGTAGGTCCAACCGGAGCCGGTAAAACAACGATGGTAAAACTTCTGATGCGTTTCTACGATGTGAATGAAGGCGCGATCAAAGTAGATGGACATGATATCCGTGATTTTAATCGTTCCGAGCTTCGAAAAATGTTTGGCATGGTACTGCAGGATACGTGGCTGTTCAAGGGAAGTATTGAAGAAAATATCCGTTATGGTAAATTAGATGCCACACATGAGGAAGTGGTAGAGGCTGCGAAAGCGGCACATGTACATCGGTTTGTACAGACACTTCCGGGGGGCTATAACATGGAACTGAATGAGGAGGCAAGCAACGTGTCGCAGGGGCAGAAACAGCTCCTGACCATTGCGAGAGCAATCCTGGAGGATCCGAAGATCCTCATTCTCGATGAAGCAACAAGTTCCGTAGATACACGTACAGAGATCCAAATCCAGAAAGCGATGGATAACCTGATGCGTGGAAGAACAAGTTTCATCATTGCACACCGTCTGTCTACGATCAGAGATGCAGACCTGATCCTTGTTATGAAAGACGGAGATATTGTGGAGCAGGGAAATCATGAGGAACTGCTCGCTAAAAATGGATTTTATGCGGATCTCTATAATTCACAGTTTGAGAGAAGCGCTTAAAGGAAGTGACAAGTGTTTCGCACCGGCAGCCTTTCGGACAAATTGATCAAATAAACGGCGCATTGCTTCGCAGTTTGTGTACATGCACTCGGGATGCCACTGTACACCGACCGCGAAAGTGTGACCGGTAGATTCAATGGATTCGATGACGCCGTCGGAAGTGATACCTGTCATTTTTATATGTTTTCCTAATGTTTTGACACACTGATGGTGATAGCTGTTGACAGCACAGGAATTCCCACAAATTTCATATAACAGGCTATGAGATGCAAAAGCAACCGTATGGCAGGGATCGCTGCGGTCGAGAGAGCGTTGGATATGATTGAAGGAGTTCCGGTTACGGAGAGACAGATCCTGATAGATTGTTCCGCCGAGCGTAAGGTTTAACACCTGCATACCGCGGCAGATGCCTAGTACAGGAAGATGAAAATCCAGTACTTTCTGCATCAGCGTAAGATGAAACTGATCGGTTTTTCTGTCGGTAGTGCCGTGATCAGTCTGCAATTCTTCACCAAAAAGTTCCGGTGTGATATCATCACCGCCGCAGAACAGGAAACCATCGCAGATGCTCAAGTAGCTGGAGAGTGAGTCCGCGTCAGAAAGATAAGGAATAATGACAGGAATTCCATCACTTTTTTCAATTGCCTGAATATAGGAAAATGGCACAAACAGGCGGTCATCTGAAAAGCCGCAAAATACAATGCCGATTACTGGTTTTGTTATAGATTCCATAAAAAGCCTCCCCTGTACATATATTTATTAAAAAATATATGCGTCAGGGAAGGCTTTTATGTAATAGGAAACTTCGCTCCTATTACATAAACCCTCTGAGGGGATGCGCACTCGCACGAAGCGGTAATATGTTGCAGGCAACCGTGCTCGGCGCGAGAATGTGCCAAAACACATTCTATCTTATTCTACATGAAAGAATTCTTTCACCTGTCCGAGAATGATCTGCATGAGTCTGGTTCTGGCTTCAATACTTGCCCATGCCACATGCGGTGTGATGAGGAGGTTCGGATAATCCTTTAATTCGCGCAACGGACAGTCTGGGCTCATCGGTTCTACAGCAAGTACATCCAGACCGGCTGCCTGGATGAGACCGGTTTTCAGAGCCGTTGCAAGGTCTTTTTCTACAACGATCGGGCCACGTCCGAGATTCAGGAAAATGCAGCTTTTCTTCATCTTACAGAAAGCGTCGAGATTAAGTAGTTCGTCGGTATATTCATTTAGTGGTGCGTGAACAGAAATAATATCCGAAGTACGGTACAGCGTATCCAGATCGACCTGATGATAACCGTTCTGCGGGGCACTGCCGGATGGAGAAGCGTAGATAACATCAGCACCGAAAGCGGAAGCGATAGAAGCAACGCGGCGGCCGATGTTGCCAAGTCCGATGATTCCCCATGTTTTTCCCTTTAATTCGTAGAATACTTTTTCAAAATGTGTAAATATCGTGTCATTGGTATAACGGTCAGATTTGACATATTCATCATAGTACCGCAGATGTTCCAGCAGATAGAAGAACATGGCAAATGTATGCTGCGCAACGGATTCCGTAGAATAACCGGCAACATTTCTCCAGGCGATTCCGCGCTTGTCGAGATAATCCTTGTCCAGATTGTTCGTACCTGTAGCAGTGACGCACACCAGTTTCAGATTCTCGGCAGTACCGATGGTAGATTCATTTATCTGTATTTTATTAACGATAATGACATCGGCATCTTTCACGCGTTCCGGTACTTCTTCGGATGTAGAAAATGCGTAGCGTGTGACATCGCCGATCGCATCAAAACCGGACAGATTAATGTCGTCGCCGATAGTTTTTGCATCTAAAAAAACGATTTTCATATATAGTTGGTCCTCCTTGTGAGTATTGGATGTGTATGTGGTTAGGATAACTGTATTTTGAGAACATGTCAAATTTTTCTTCTTTAAGAATTGTTAAGAAAATTATAAGATGACTCACCTTGTAATTATTTTGTAACATATTGTATAATGTCTCTCAGATAAGGAGAGTCATATACAGATGAAAGAAATCAAAAAACAGAAAAATAAAAAACGAAAACAGATTCTCAGAAGAAGGATTTACATGATGACTGCAGGACTTTTTGTGCTGCTTGCAGTCGCGTTTGCCAGAGGACATCACTCGGCGGGAAAGGAAGATGATCTGTCGTCGAAGACGAAGGAAGTAATACAGGATAAGACACAGGAAGAGATGTACACAAGCCGTCTCGAACGGGTGAGAGCAATGGCAAAGAACCAGGGCTATCCGAAAGGTGTCATTGAGCTGCTGGACAAGAACGAAGATACGATTGACTTCGTGGAGGACTATGGAGAGAAGAAAGATCAGGCAGCAGCAAAAAATATTGGCGTGAAGATACAAAAGGGCACGATACCGGAGCTGATCCAGTGGGATGAACGCTGGGGATATACAAAGTATGGAACCAGCATTGTTGCGGTCAGCGGCTGCGGACCGACCTGTATGTCCATGGTTGTGTCAGGGCTTACCGGTAATACGAAGATCACGCCGGCACGAACAGCAGCATACAGCGTACGTCACAATCTGATCGATGAAGAAAATAACACGTACTGGGAATTTATGGAGAAAGCAGCAAAGCATTGGGGACTGAACTGCTATGCAGGAATGTTGAATAAGAAGCAGTTGAAAGCAGAGCTTGGCAAAGGACATCCGGTTATTTGCAGTGTAGGACCGGGAGATTTTACAAAGAATGGACATTTTATTGTGCTGTCAGGATGGAAGGACGGAAAGATTCAGGTAAATGATCCGTTCAGCCGTCAGAACAGTCAGAAACTGTGGACTTACAGCAGAATAAAGAAACAGGCAAAGTCTATGTGGGTATATAGTTATTCTAAAAAACAAGTGCAAGAGCGGTAAAAGTGTGTTACTATGAATGTACTATATTAAAGTAGTAACGTAAAAGAGAACGGCAGCAGGAGGAAGAAGCGATGTATATTACTTGTTTAGATGTAGAAGGTGTATTAGTACCAGAGATATGGGTAGCATTTGCTGAAGAAAGCGGAATCCCGGAATTAAAGAGAACAACCAGAGACGAACCGGATTATGATAAATTGATGAACTGGCGTCTGAGTATTTTAAAGGAGCATGGACTTGGACTGAAGGAAATTCAGGAGACAATTTCCAGAATTAATCCACTTCCGGGTGCAAGAGAATTTCTGGATAAATTAAGAAGCTTTACACAGGTTATACTGATCAGTGATACATTTACAGAATTTGCGGCTCCACTTATGGAGAAACTGGGGTATCCGACCTTGTTCTGCAACAGTCTTGAAGTAGCAGAAGATGGTGAGATTACCGGATTTAAGATGCGTATTGAGCAGTCTAAGTTGAGCACAGTAAAAGCATTGCAGTCTATCGGTTTTGATACGATCGCCAGCGGGGATTCTTATAATGACCTTGGCATGATTAAGGCAAGTAAAGCTGGCTTTTTATTCCGGAGCACAGAGCAAATCAAAACAGACAATCCACAGATTCCGGCATATGAGACATATGATGAGCTGATGCAGGCAATTAAAGATACAATGGTATAGCAAGATATTAAAATAACAGACATAATAAAATATCAAAAAAACAGAGTGCGTTCTAATTTTTGCTTGACTTTTGAAAATTCAGGTATATAATAAATAACGTAAGTACATAAAGTTCACCGAAATTCGTTGATGAGAACAAAGCCGGATTTATATTTATTTACAGAGAGCCTGTGGCTGGTGTGAACAGGCAATAAGTGAATCGGGATATCCTCTCTGAGAAGCGGGTTGAAAGAAAGATTAGTAAACCTCGCCGGTATCCCCCGTTACAGGGATGGCATATGTCAGTATGCGACAGAGTGTTGCAGAAATTTTCTGCAGAATCAGGGTGGTAACGCGGATAGAATTCGTCCCTCTTCAGATGAGAAGTCTGAGGAGGGATTTTTTATATAATCAGGAAATGTAATTTCCTGTTATATAAAAAGCTTCCGGCAGGATATGCATTGGGGCGTACAATGATGATGTCACAGGCAACCGCCGTAGGCGTTGAAAAAATCGGTGAGCAGTATGATGAAGGAGGAATAAACAATATGAAAGCATTACAAAAAGCAAGCAAATTTTTATCAGACTACACATCGATTGTTGTAATTGCAATCGCAGTTGTGACCTTTTTTGTACCGTCTATGATGGGATGGGTGAATCAGGCATTATTTACAGACATGGTGGCAAATAAATTTACCAGTCAGTCCGTGATCATCGGAATTATCATGTTCAGTATGGGATTGACGTTGACAACAGAAGACTTTAAGATCCTTGCACAGAGACCATTTGATATCTGTGTGGGTGCAATCGCACAATATTTAATTATGCCATTTCTGGCATTTGCACTGACAAAAACATTGCATCTGCCGGATGGAATTGCACTTGGACTGATTCTGGTTGGCTGCTGTCCTGGTGGTGTATCATCCAATATCATGTCTTATCTGTGTGGTGGAGATGTAGCATTTTCTGTAGGAATGACAACAGTTTCCACGTTGATTTCACCGGTTATGACACCGCTGATGGTATCTTTCCTGGCAAGTGGAACAAAAATTACGATTCACGGACTTCCGATGTTTGTATCTATTATTGAAACTGTTATCTTACCGGTTGCAGTTGGATTTTTATTAAACTATTTATATGGAAAGAAGAGAATGTTCCACGAAATCCAGCAGATGATGCCTGGTGTTGCCGTGCTTGGACTCGCCTGCGTAGTCGGTGGAGTCGTATCTTCACAGGGAGATAAGTTCTTCCAGTCAGGAGCAGTTATTTTCATAGCAGTGCTTCTTCATAACGGACTTGGTTATCTGCTTGGATATGGAGCCGGAAAGCTGGTTGGCATGAATACATCAAAGAAGAGAACGATTTCTATCGAAGTCGGAATGCAGAATGCCGGACTTGCAACGAACCTTGCAACAACAACAGCTCAGTTTGCTTCCACACCGGAATCTGCAATTATCTGTGCGGTATCTTGTACATGGCACTCCATTTCCGGAACGTTACTGGCAGGAATGTTTGCAATGTATGATAAACATAAAGAAAAAGCAGCAGATGCAGTAAAAGTTAAGACAGCATAATAGCGAGAGCAGAAATAGATTCCATGGATGCGATCAATGCGATTGAATCTTCGATGACTGCAAAACGGAGAGAAACAGTAAATATAGAAGCTGTTTCGTCTCCGTTTTTTAATTATGCATGTGTTTTTATGTAGAAAAGAAAAATTTTTTCTAGTTGAAAAAAGGATTGTTTATCTTGTACAATAAAGGTACTGTAGAATTATCTTGGGGGAGGGAAATTATTTATGCACATGTCAGATGCATTACTTTCACCGGCAGTTGGCGGTGCGATGTATGCAGTAAGTGCGGTATCAATCGCATATGCAGTACAGAAGGTTAAAAAGGATGATTTGGGAGAGAAGAATCTGCCGATGATGGCAGTTGCAGGGGCATTTACTTTCGCAGCACAGATGATTAATTTTACGATTCCGGGGACTGGTTCCAGCGGACATATCGGAGGTGGAATCCTGCTGGCGGGACTGCTTGGCGGAACTCCGGCTGTAGTGACGCTGACCGCAGTTTTACTGATCCAGTGCCTGTTCTTTGCAGATGGAGGACTTCTGGCACTAGGAGCGAATATTTTTAATATGGGAGTCATTCCCTGCCTGTTTGTATGTCTGCTTATTTTCAGACCAATCTTAAGAAAAGGCGTGACACATAAGAGAATTGTGATTGCTTCCGTTGTATCCTGTGTAGTGGGATTGCAACTGGGGGCTTTTTGTGTTGTTCTACAGACAATGGCATCAGGCGTGACAGAGTTGCCATTTCATACATTTGTACTGCTGATGCAGCCAATTCATCTGGCGATTGGCTTTGTGGAAGGCATTATTACAGCAGGTATTCTGAATTTTGTATACCAGATGCGTCCGGAGATTCTGACAGATGTATTGGGAAGATTGGAGAAACCAGCAGAGAGAATAAGATACATAGAAGAATCTGATAAGGGCAGGTCTGACAGTGTGTCTGCGAAAAAAGTGATTTTGCTATTTGCAGATGGCCAGGCGAAAGATTTATTATATAATAAGGAACTGATGGAATCGGCAGATGTAGAAGCAATAGGAGGACCAAACTCATGAATCTGACAGGATTTTTTAAAGAGAATCCTAAAATTGCACTGGGGTTTTCCGGTGGTGTAGATTCTTCATATCTGCTTTATGCTGCAGCGCAGTGTGGCGTAGATATCAAACCGTATTTTATAAAAACAGCATTTCAACCGGAATTTGAGCTGGAGGATGCAAGACGTTTTGCAAAACAGGTGGGTGTAGAGCTGACAGTGATTTCGCATGAGATCTTAAGCCATGAAGAAGTGGTAAAGAATCCGGCAAACCGTTGTTATTATTGCAAGACAGTGTTGTTCGGACTGTTGAAAGAAAGAGCAGTCTCGGATGGATATACTGTGTTGATCGATGGCACGAATGCATCTGATGATGTCGGAGACCGTCCGGGAATGAGAGCATTGAAGGAAATGCAGGTTCGTTCTCCGCTCAGAGAATGTGGACTGACAAAGATGGAAATCCGCTGCCTCTCAAAAGAAGCCGGATTGTTTACCTGGAACAAACCTGCATATGCCTGTCTCGCGACAAGAATTCAGACAGGGACAGGGATTGAAGCAGAGATGTTAAAGAAAGTTGAGCATGCAGAAGAAGAACTCTTTCAGATGGGATATACTGATTTCCGCGTGCGCGTATTTCATGGCGCAGCTCGTCTGCAGTTTCAGCCGGAAGATATGATGCATGCGATTGAGAAACGAAAAGAGATCAGAGAACGGCTGGCACCGTGGTTTGACACGGTGTTACTGGATATGAAAGGCAGGGAACCGTAGTGGAACAGAAAGAAGTACGCGCTTTGCTGGAACAGGTTTCCAGTGGGGAACTGGATATAGATGAAGCCATGTTAAAGCTTAAGGAAGCGCCGTTTGAGGATCTGGGATTTGCGAAGCCGGATTATCACCGGGCTCTCCGGCAGGGAATTGGAGAGGTGATCTATGGTGCAGGAAAGACGCCGGAGCAGATTCATGATATTGTTGCATCCATGGTACAGCAGGGACAGAAAAGTATTCTGATCACCCGCATGAGCAGCGAAGCGGCGGAGGCGGTTGAACAGGATTTTATAATAAAATATGATAAATACAGCAGAATCGGACTGGTAGGAGAGATACCGGAGCCGGATGGAATCGGTAAGGTCGTTGTGGCGGCTGCCGGAACGAGTGATCTGCCGGTGGCAGAGGAAGCTGCACAGACAGCAGAGTGTTTCGGAAATGAAGTCATACGTCTGTATGATGTAGGTGTTGCGGGACTTCATCGTCTGCTGGCACATCGGAAAGAGATTATGACAGCACGGGTGATTGTTGCAGTTGCCGGGATGGAAGGTGCACTTGCATCAGTAATCGGCGGACTTGCAGACTGTCCAGTGATCGCAGTGCCGACCAGTGTCGGCTATGGCGCAAGTTTTGGCGGCGTGTCGGCACTGCTGGCAATGTTAAATTCCTGCGCCAGCGGAGTTAGCGTTGTGAATATTGATAATGGATTTGGCGCCGGTTATCTGGCGAGCATGATCAATCATATGGAGGGGAAGAGATGAAAACATTATATTTAGACTGTGGAATGGGCGCGGCAGGTGATATGTTAAGTGCCGCACTTCTGGAGTTGCATCCGGAACCGGAACAGTTTGTAAAGCGTCTAAACCGCCTTGGGATACCGAAAGTGGAATTTCAGGCAGAACCGGCAGTGAAATGTGGCATTACAGGAACGCACATGACAGTGAAAGTAGATGGCATGGAAGAAGTAAGCACAGATCACCATGAGGAAGCACACCATTATGAGCATCATTACGGTGAACACATCCACCATCATGACCATCATAATATGCAGAGTATTACTGCAATCGTAGGAAATCTGGATATACAGGAAGAAGTAAAAAAAGACATACTTGCTGTGTATGATCTGATTGCACAGGCTGAAAGCCATGTGCACGGTCGCCCGGTAGACGAAATTCATTTTCACGAAGTCGGTTCCATGGATGCAGTTGCTGATGTGACAGCAGTCTGTCTTCTGATGCATGAACTGAAACCGGAGCGTGTAGTCGCTTCTCCGGTACACGTAGGAAGCGGACATGTCCACTGCGCACACGGAATCCTTCCGGTTCCGGCACCTGCGACAGCATGGATTCTGCAAGATATTCCAACTTACGGCGGAAAGGTGAGAGGAGAGCTGTGTACACCAACAGGAGCTGCGCTTTTAAAATATTTCGTTCAAGAATTTGGAAGCCAGCCGCCGATGCGTGTGGAAGGAATCGGTTACGGCTGTGGGCAGAAAGAATTTGAAGTAGCAAACTGTGTCCGTGCAATGTGCGGAGAAACGGCAGATAATCAGGATTATATCGTGGAACTTCGCTGTAATCTGGATGACATGACACCGGAAGCAGTTGGATTTGCAATGGAAGAGTTATTTGCAGCAGGAGCATTGGATGTATATACGACAGCAGTCGGAATGAAAAAGAACCGACCGGGAATCTTACTGACCTGTATGTGTAAGGAAAAACAGAGAGAAGAAATGATTCGGTTACTGTTTTTACATACGACAACTTTAGGAGTACGGGAATCTGTCTGCAACCGTTATACATTGAAGCGCACAATGAAGACTGAAACGACGGTATATGGCAATGTACGGATAAAAGAAGTATCCGGTTGGGGGATAAAACGTCAGAAAGCAGAGTATGAAGATCTGGCTCGGATCGCCAGAGAGCAGGAGATGCCAATCGCACAGGTGAGAGAGTGTGTGATGAAAGGAGAGGTCTGATAGGAATTAATAGAGCTTGCAGTGAAAGAATGTCTTACAAGCAGACATAAGAGAAAAGAATACATCTTGACAGATAAACTTACGATGGCATATTTTAAGAAGCAGGAAGATATCCGTCCGTTTTTTGAAAGCCAGTTAAAGGCATGCGGTGTAGATTATTTTGATTTTTATCTGATGCATGCACAGACTAAAGACATTTTTGAATATTTCAAGAAATGCAATGCATATGAGACTGCACTGGAATTAAAAGAAGAAAAAACGAAAGAATAGGAGCTATCATGGAACAGAATACAGAGAAAGTCCACAAAAGACGTGTACGATATAAAGGAAAATATCCACGGAAATATGAAGAAAAATACAAAGAATTAAATCCGGAGAAATACAAAGAAACGATTGCACATGTGATCAGCAAGGGAAATACACCTGCCGGTATGCATATATCTATCATGGTGAAAGAGATCCTGGATTTCCTTCAGATAAAGCCGGGAGAAACAGGATTTGATGCAACGCTTGGATATGGCGGGCATACAAAGGCAATGATGGAATGTCTGAAAGGCGAAGGTCATATGTATGCGACAGATGTCGATCCGGAAGAATCAGCAAAGACAAAGAAACGTCTTGCAGAACAGGGTTTCGGTGAAGATATCCTGACAGTAAAACTTCAGAACTTCTGTACGATTGATGAGATTGCAGAAGAAATAGGTGGTTTTGATTTTATCCTTGCGGATCTGGGTGTTTCATCTATGCAGATCGATAATCCGAAACGAGGATTTTCTTTCCGTGCTGACGGTCCGCTGGATCTGCGGCTGAATCAGGAGAAAGGAATCAGCGCCGCAGAGCGTTTGGATAAGATCAGCAGGGAAGAGCTTGCCGGAATGTTATATGAAAATTCTGACGAGCCATACTGTGAAGAGATTGCAAAAGCAATTACAGATGAGATTCGCAAGGGAAACCGTGTAGATACGACTACAAAACTGCGGGAGCTTATTGCAGATACACTGGATTTTCTTCCGGAGAAGGAGAAGAAAGATACGATCCGCAAGACTTGCCAGAGAGTGTTCCAGGCACTTCGTATTGATGTAAACCGTGAGTTTGAAGTACTGTATGAATTTATGGAAAAGCTTCCGGATGCGTTAAAACCGGGAGGACGTGTGGCGATTCTTACTTTCCATTCAGGAGAAGATAAGTTGGTGAAAAAGGCTTTAAAAGCCGGATATAAAGCGGGAATTTATTCCGATTACGCAAAAGATGTGATCCGCCCATCTGCGCAGGAGTGCGCACAGAACGGACGTGCAAGATCTACGAAAATGCGCTGGGCTATTAAAGCGCAGTAGTTTTAAAAGGGGAACTATTCTTTGATGTTCCCCTTTTTGATGTTTTCTTTCAGAATCTGGTCTGTAATTTCATATAACTGCTTAGAGCCATATCTGGATTTCTGTTGTCTGCCATAAACCTGTGAGGCGTATACTTCATGTTCCCGCCAGTCAGCACCGCCATTGCTGTTGTTGAGAAGAAGAGGCTGTAGGTTATCCATTACGTGGGCAAATCTGGATTCTGCGGTTCTGGCTTCTTCAAATTCGTCAAAAAGAGCAGTCAGCTCTTCTTTCTGTGCATTCGGAAGTAAGGAAAAAATTCGTTCTTTTGCGGCATCTTCTCGTGCTTTCTGTGTTTTCAGCCCTTCTGTGTCATAAGCGTAAGTATCCCCGGCATCAATTTCTACAATGTCATGGATCAGACACATGATCATGACTTTGGTAATATCAACCGGTTCGTTAGAATATTCTTTTAAAAGATATGCCATGATCGCCATATGCCAGGCATGTTCTGCATCATTTTCACGTCTGCCGTGGCCGGACAGATGTGTCTGTCTTAAAATGTTTTTCTCTTTATCAATTTCCAGAATAAAGTCAAGCTGTTGTTTTAATTTATCGTTCATGTTAATGTCCTCCTGTACATATATCGCGGGACAAAGTCCCATTTTTTGACTCATAATAGGGCTGATTTCAAAATCATACAATTACACATGAGCAGGTTCAGACGGAAGTATGATCTTGTTATCCGGATATCATATTTTACATATAGAATAGTGCGTGTTATACTAAAAAGCAAGATATAAAAAGGATTAAATATAAATGAAACGAATTGATTTTGAAAATGGAACGGTTACAGGAAATATACTGGGAGCTGCGCTTCCGATGCTGGTGGCGCAGATTTTAAATCTGTTATATAACATTGTGGATCGAATATATATTGCGCGTATTCCAGAGGTAGGAACAGCAGCGCTTGGAGGAGTGGGACTTTGTTTTCCTGTTATCGTGATCATTACAGCATTTGCAAATCTGTTTGGTGGAGGTGGTGCGCCCTTATTTTCCATAGACAGAGGAAGAAAGAAAGAGCAAGAGGCAACACGTATTATGAATACGTCGTTTTCGCTTGTATGTTCCAGTGCTTTGTTGTTAATGATGATCGGACTTTTATTTTCCCATCCGATTCTGACGCTGTTTGGAGCATCCAGAAGTGTAATGGTTTATGCACGTCCGTATCTGATGGTCTATCTGATTGGTACGATTCCATCTATGGTTGCAGTTGGCATGAATCCATTTATCAACGCACAGGGTTATTCGCTGGTTGGTATGCTTTCGGTTGCAATCGGTGCAGTTGTGAATCTGATTTTAGATCCTCTGTTTATCTTTGTATTTGGAATGGGAGTACGTGGTGCGGCGTGTGCAACTGTAATTTCACAGTGTTTGTCTGCATTGTTTGTATTTTATTTTTTGACAAGAAAAGCAGAGTTAAAGGTGCGGCTACTAAAGAAAAATGAAATAGCAGAAAATATCGGATATGCGAAAAATATTATAAGTCTTGGAATGGCAGGATTTATTATGCAACTTACAAACGGTCTGGTAACGATCTGCTGTAACAATGTACTTGCAGTGACCGGAGGCGATATTTATATTTCGGTGATGACGATTATTTCCAGCGTGCGTCAGCTTGTAGAGACGCCGATCCATGCGATGAATGAGGGGGCATCTCCAATCTTGAGTTATAACTATGGTGCAAGACGCCCGGCAAGAGTCCGCAAGGCGGGCGTTGTACTGGCAATGATGATGATTTTGTATACCGGAGTTATGTGGAGTGTGATTATTCTGGAACCAAGTGCGCTTATACGTATTTTCAGTACAGATGCAGAATTGATGCAGGATGCAATGACTGCGCTTAATCAGTATTTCGCAGCATTTATTTTTATGGATTTCCAGTATATGGGACAGACAGTATTCAAATCCCTGAACAAAAAGAAGCAGGCGATTTTCTTCTCCCTGCTTCGTAAAGTGTTTATAGTTGTGCCGCTGACATATTTTATGCCATACGTTTTACATATGGGAACTTCCGGTGTGTTCCTTGCAGAACCGGTGTCCAATGTAATCGGTGGCAGTCTGTGTTTTATTACAATGCTGTGTATGATTTTGCCGGAACTGAAACGGATGGAAGTACCTGCTTAGAATGCCTTTTTGAATCTCCGTGATGGGTGGTAACACATGAGTGCAATGATGTCTTCAATTAATTCAAGCCAACCGAAATTAGAACGATTTATTTTGTTTTTCAGGAAGACGCTCGTACAACCATGTCATACGCTTTAAGCGCTTCACTGTCTGTGCATCAAATTGATTCTTTTCCATACGCCAGGCCCAGTTTTCGCCGAGTGTGGATGGTGTATTAATTCTCGCCCTGCCATCCAGATTTAGCAGATCCTGCATCGGTGTGATGCAAAGGTTCGCGTTGCTGCTCATCGTAAGGCGGATAAAATCCCATGCCAGATCGTCTTCATCGAGACGTGATGTATGCATATATTCTTTTGCAAAATCTCGCGTTGCTTTATCTGTACTGTGATACCATCCTCTTGTCGTATCGTTGTCATGCGTGCCGGTATACACAACGCTGTTCTTTGGATAATTGTGCGGAAGATAGGCAGAACCGCCGTTTGGGTCGAATGCAAACTGTGCCACTTTCATTCCCGGAAAACCACTATCAGATAACATCTGGAGAACAGTTTCTGTCAGAAATCCAAGATCTTCTGCAATAATGTTTAATTTTCCAAGCTTTTCTTCGATTGTGCGGAAGAGTTCCATTCCAGGACCAGGCATCCATGTGCCATCTACTGCGGTTTTATTTCCATAAGGAATGGAATAATATTCATCGAATCCACGGAAATGATCAATTCGGACTACGTCATATAATTTGAAACAATGACGGATCCGCTTGATCCACCAGTCGTACCCGGTCTTTTTATGATAGTCCCAATTGTACAATGGGTTGCCCCACAGCTGTCCGGTTGCAGAAAAATCATCCGGAGGACATCCTGCTACTGCTACCGGGTTATTCGCTTCATCAAACTGGAATAACTCTGGAGATGCCCATGTATCCGCACCATCAAACGCTACATAGATTGGAATATCACCGATGATCTGAATGCCTTGTGCATTTGCATAGGCATGAAGCTTTGTCCATTGTTTATCGAATTCATATTGCTGGAATTTATAAAATGCAATCTCTTCTGCCAGTTCATTTCTTGCATTTTCAAGTGCATCCTCTTCACGGTTTTTTAGAGGAGTTTCCCATTCATTCCAGCTGATTCCATTTTTACTGTCTTTGATTGCCATGTAAAGACTGTAATCATCCAGCCAGTATGCATTTTCATTTATAAAGTGATCATATGCTTCGTCATTTTTAAAACGCGCAAATGCTTTTTTCAGCATTTTGAATCTAGAATTGTAAATTTTTTCGTAATCAATACAGTCTGCCTTGTCTCCAAAGTCATACGCTTTACATTCTTTTTTTGTCAGAAGTCCTTCTTTGATCAATGTCTTGGGATCAATAAAATATGGATTTCCTGCGTATGTGGAGAAGGACTGGTACGGGGAGTCCCCGTATCCAGTCGGTCCAAGCGGCAGGATCTGCCAATAACTCTGTCCGGCCTCTTTTAATCGATCTATAAACTTATATGCCTCTTTTGAAAAACAGCCAATCCCGTATTTGGACGGCAATGAAAATACCGGTAATAATACTCCGCTTGCTCTTTCCATGTGCTCCTCCTCTTACAGATGCCAGATGTCGTTGTTGTACTCTTCAATTGTTCGATCAGATGAGAAATATCCTGCTCTCGCAATATTTACAAGTGCTTTTTTAGCCCATGTTTTCTGATCTGTATAAGCTTTCAGTGCTTCTTCTTTCTTTTCTTTGTAGCTGTCAAAGTCAAGAAGTGTCATGAACCAGTCTTTGCTGATGATTTCATGCTGCAATCTCTCAAGGTTTTCCTTCTGCCCAACTTTCAAAATTTCATCGCTTGTGATAAAGTCAATTGCTGCTTTGATGGACGGATTCTTTTCGTAGAAGTCTTTTGCGACGTAATCTGCTTTTACGTAATGTTCGATTACGTCGTCGCTGGAAGCACCGAATACAAAAATGTTATCGTTGCCGACAAGCTCGTGGATCTCCACATTTGCGCCGTCTTCTGTTCCAAGTGTTATAGCTCCGTTCAGCATGAATTTCATATTACCGGTTCCGCTTGCCTCTTTAGATGCAAGTGAGATTTGTTCAGAAATGTCGCATGCCGGAATTAATTTTTCCGCTTTTGTTACATTGTAGTTTTCAACCATAACAACTTTCAGATATGGGCTTACTTCAGGATCAGTGTTAATGATCTCCTGCAGACAGAGAATCAGATGAATGATATCTTTTGCAATTACATAAGCCGGTGCGGCTTTTGCTCCAAAGATCGCTGTCACAGGTGCTGCAGGAATCTTTCCTGCTTTAATTTCAAGATATTTATCAATAATATATAATGCATTCAGCTGCTGACGTTTGTACTCATGGAGACGTTTGATCTGAATGTCGAAGATCGTATCTGCACTCACTTTTACGCCCTGTGTCTCTTCCAGATATTTGCACAATGCTTTTTTGTTTGCGTGTTTGATTGCAACTAATCGGTCAAGTACCTTTTCATCATCCTTAAATGCAAGCAGTTTTTCAAGTTCCGCTGCATCTTTTTTATATTCTTCTCCAATGAGTTCATCAAGAAGTGCTGTCAGAGCCGGGTTACAGTGCAGCAGCCAACGACGGAATGTAATACCATTTGTCTTATTATTAAACTTCTCCGGGTAAATCTTGTAGAAGTTATTTAATTCAGTCTCTTTCAGAATGTCTGTATGAAGAGAAGCAACACCATTTACGCTGAAACCATAATGGATATCAATATGTGCCATATGAACAGTATCATTTCTGTCGATAATAGAAACGCTTTCATCATCATATTTTCTTCTTACTTTGTCATCTAATACTTCAATGATCGGCATTAACTGTGGAACGACCTTCTTCAAATAGTATACCGGCCATTTTTCTAGTGCCTCTGCAAGAATGGTATGGTTTGTATAGGCGCATGTTTTAGAAACAACTTCGATCGCCTCGTCCATGTCTAAGCCTTTCTCTACAAGAAGACGGATTAATTCCGGAATTACCATTGTCGGGTGGGTATCATTGATCTGGATCACTGCATAATCAGCAAGATCATGAAGGTTGCACCCCTTTGCTATACATTCATCGAGAATCAGCTGTGCACCTGCACTTACCATGAAATACTGCTGATAAATGCGAAGCAGTCTTCCATTCTCATCGCTGTCATCCGGGTATAAGAAAAGTGTCAGGTTTTTCTCAATGTCTTCTTTATCAAAAGCAATTCCATCCTCCACGATCGTCTCATCTACAGAGTCGATGTCGAAGAGATGTAATTTATTTGTCTTATTGTTGTATCCTGTCACTTCGATGTCATACATTCTTGCATTTACATTAAGCCCTTTGAATGACACCGGGTAAATAACATGTGTTTTTTTCAGCCATGATTTTGATTCGATCCATGGATTCGGAGTTTCTCGCTGAAGATTGTTTTTAAACTCCTGTTTGAAAAGTCCGAGATGATAGTTCAGACCGACACCGTCTCCGGCAAGTCCGAGTGTTGCGATTGAGTCAAGGAAACAAGCTGCCAGACGTCCAAGTCCGCCATTGCCGAGTGACGGCTCTGGTTCTACTTCTTCAATCTCCGCAATGTTCTTTCCGTTTTGTGCGAGCACATCTTTTACTTCATTGAAAATACCAAGATTGATCATATTGTTAGAAAGCAGTTTTCCAATAAGAAATTCTGCGGAAATGTAGTACAGCTTCTTTTTGCTGTCTGTGCGTTCCTTTTTGCCTGCCATTTCCTGCACCATGCTAAGAAGTGCGTCATAGATTTCTTCATTGGAAGCCTGCGCAATCTCTTTTCCAAGTTTTTCCTGTAATGTTGTCTGAATGTTCATTTGAATAATCTCCTTTTAAATCGAATTCGGGTTTATGTAACATTTTTGCTGTTTTGTCATTAGTTTATAATTGTATTTTAATATGATTCCATGCCAATATCTTGCAATATACTTGTAATCTATTGTACAATACTATCATTCTAATAGATTTTTATGGACTCGTTGAAAGGACTTTGTTTTCTTATGAATATTAATGAATATCAGAACTATCACGAAACAAAAGCACATACATCCGCAGAATTTCCTTATAATACGTATCTATGCTCTATTCCGCTTGATTTTCCGGGAGTGCCGTTGCACTGGCACGATGAGATGGAACTTGTCGTTATTAAAAAAGGGCAGGGTTATGTTTCTGTGGACTTTGATAAGCATCTGGTGCACAGCGGAGATATTATTATGATATGTCCGGGCTGTCTTCATGCCATTGAGCAGGATGCTTCTTATAAAATGGAGTATGAAAATATTATTTTTAAACCGGAGTTACTCTCTTCCGGAGCAAATGATTTGTGTATGCTTCAATACATGAAGCCGCTTCTTGACGGGACTTTGCCGGTGGAACATTTTCTTACTCCTGCTCATGAAGTTTTTGAGTCTCTAAGCAATTGCATCCGACAGATTGACCTTGTCTGTGCAGACCAGACAACCGGGTGGCAGCTTGCAGTAAAAAGTGCACTGTTTTACTTTTTCTTTCTTCTGATTTCTGAAAGACAGAAAAAAACAGTTTCCATTTCTCACAATCCAAAATCCTTGGAGAAAATGAAAACTGTTTTGAAATATGTAGAAGAGCATTATACAGAAAAACTTACAATTGATGACATGGCGAAACTTACCTTTTACAGTAAATCTCATTTTATGAAGTTTTTCAAAGTTCATATGGGAACTGGATTTACCGAATATTTAAACGATTATCGTCTTGCTATGGCTGCAAGGCTTCTTAAATCATCCGATGAATCTATTCTGATGATCGCAGAAGAAAGCGGTTTCGATAATCTGTCTTATTTTAATCGTATTTTCAAAAGAAAATATGGTGTTTCCCCCGGAAGCTACAGAAAATCGTAAGTATCTGTACGCTGCTTACAGCGAAGCAGACAACAATTAACCGGAGAATCCCTGAAAGGGCTTTAGCATCCTTCAAGGTTCGAGCTATCTATGAGCAATCTATGTTGGCACGGGTTCGCCAGATAAAATTTAATAAATTTGTAGTGATTTTTTTCAATTTACCTCTTGACAAAAGTCATTATATATAAGATTGTATAAATGCATTTATTCCGCTATAATCGACAGAATATGAGCTTGTGTTGGGCAGAAAAGGTGTGGCAGCCATCGAGAGAGCACACGAGCTTCACACAGAAAATTACTAGAATATAAATAAGAAAGGTGTCTGAAAAAAATCTATGAACAATATAAAAGAAAGAATCAAGATATTCTCGGGAGCGCAGTTAAAATATATCGCTTTTTTATCAATGCTTATTGACCATACAAATAAAGCACTGATCTATCCGAATCTGGATGGCGGAGCATTGAATCGATTGAGTGATTTTTTTGATATTTTAGGAAGAATCGCTTTCCCGATATTCATCTTCCTTCTTGTGGAAGGATATTTCCACACAAGGAATAAGTGGAGATATTTAACTACACTTCTTGTATTTGGAGTAATATCAGAGGTTCCGTTTGATATGTGCACATCGGCCAGATTTGTTGAAGTCAACTGGAACAATATTATGTTCACGCTGGCACTTGTACTTGCTATGATCTGGGTGATCGACGTATTGAAAGAGAAGATGGCATCATTACCGAAGGCGTTATGGTATTTCGTATCATTTCTTATTGTAGCGGTATTGTGCTTTGTAGCAATGAATACAAGTCTGGACTATGAACATCATGCGGTGCTGATCGGTTATTTCTGTTATATTTTTCATGAGAGATGGGCACTTGGAATTCCGTTTTGTTACCTCTCTATGTTTAAAGAGCCGTGGGCTCTGCTTGGATTTGGATTGACACTTACTTATAATGGAGAGCGTGGAAAACAGAATAAGTTAGTAAATTATCTTTTCTATCCGGTGCATTTGTTGATTTTAGGAATCATAAGAATGTGTCTTGGAATTTAAAGAAAAAGAGGGCGTAAATGTGAATGCATTTACGCCCTTTCGCTTCTATATTTGAGGAAGTCTTTCGTATATTTTCATTTCTTCATATAACTGCTTTGCGAGTTCATCTGAGATGTCTTCAGGCTTGCATCGCCAGGTCCAGTTATCACTCAGCGTTGATGGGGTGTTGATCCGGGCTTCATGTCCGAGACCAAGAAGATCCTGCATCTGCATGATCGCTGTATCAGATACGCTTGCCCATGCACTGCGCATCATACCCCAGTGGTACCCTTCCTCTTTTGTCAGACGAAGATAACGGATCGCATTGGCTGTGTCTTCTTCCGGAGCGGTTTCAAACCAGCCGTTGATCGTCTCATTGTCGTGAGTACCGGTATATACGATACAGTTTCTTGTATAACAGTGAGGCAGATAGCCATAACCGGTGTCACGGGTGTCGAAAGCAAACTCTAACACTTTCATTCCAGGGAATCCGGTTTCTTTCAGTAACTGATGCACGGAGTCTGTTAAAAAACCAAGATCCTCGGCAATGATTGGAAGATCCCCAAGTTTTTCTTTTACAGTCTGGAAGAAGTCAATTCCCGGACCTTTTCTCCAAACTCCGTTTTTCGCAGTTTTATCTCCGTAAGGAATTGCAAAGTAGGAATCAAATCCACGGAAATGATCAATTCGCAACACATCATAGATTTTCATTTGATGTGCAATTCTTGTTATCCACCAGGAAAACTCATTTTCTTTCATATAATCCCAATTAAATAGTGGATTTCCCCAGAGCTGTCCATCTTCCGAAAATCCATCTGGAGGACATCCGGAGATTTCTGTTGGACGTAACTCTTCATTTAATTGGAACTGTTCCGGGTGTGCCCATACATCGGCACTGTCTTCGGAAACATAAATTGGAAGATCGCCGATAATCTGAATGTGATGTTGACTGGCATAAGCTTTTAACTTGTTCCATTGGTGGAAGAAGAGAAACTGGATTGTTTTCCAGAATAAAATGTCTTCTGCAAGAGTTGTTTTTAATTCCTCTAATTTATTCGTGTCACGAAGTCTTACCGGTTCTGGCCATTGGGACCATGCGGTTCCACCGAAATGATTCTTAACAGCCATATATAAGGCATAATCATCTAACCAGTAAGCTTCTGTCTGAAAAAATGCAGACAGACTGTCAGCCATGTTCGTAGAAACGTTTCCGACAGATTTTTTTAGAACAACAAAACGCTGTTCATATTGTAGCTTATAATCTATTTTTTCAGGTTCGTCTCCCCAGGAGAAATTTTCAAAGTCAGCGCGTTGCAGTAATCCTTCCAAAACAAGATCATTAAGATCGATCATATAAGGATTGCCTGCAAAGGTAGAAGATGATTGATAGGGAGAATCTCCATATCCGGTTGGGCAAATAGGAAGAATCTGCCAGTATGTCTGACCAGATTTCTCAAGAAACTGGATGAAATCACGTGCGGTCTGACCTAAGGTTCCTATTCCATATGGGGAAGGAAGAGAAGTAATGGGCATTAAAATACCTGCAGCTCTCACCATAAACCCTCCTTTCCGTTCTAATTTATTTTTTTTACACTTTCTGATTTGATCAGTTCATAAGGAATGACCTTGTGAACTGCTTTATAAGGATAATGGATCCGCTGTAACATCAAATCAACGCCTTGCTTGGCCATCTGAGCGGTATCCTGACGGACGGTTGTAAGTCTTGGGACAAAAAAACGGGAGAGGTCAATGCCATCATATCCCACAAGAGAAATATCTTCCGGAATTCTTTTGCCAAGATCGAAACTGGCCCGCATTGCACCAAATGCAATGATATCACCAAAAGCAAAGATTGCAGTCAATGACGAGTTTCGCTTTAACAGTCGGAGAGCAGCTTCATAACTTTCTTCGACAGAATAATGGCAAGGTTCATATTGCAGATCCTGCTGGAAATCAAGATGGTGCTTTTTGAATCCGGCAATACAGCCTGTCAGACGTTTATAGCTGACTTGTGTGTCGGAAAGATTACCACCAAGGATTCCAATATGTGTATGGCCCTGATCTACCAGATAGTCGATTACTGCCTCAGAAGCTGCAGCATCGTCTGTTGTCAGAGAGGATAAATTCGTAAATTTCAGATCCTTTCCGCTGTTTGTCAGCAGAACACATGGGACAGGGATGTATTTGAAATCTTTTTCAAAATATTCCAGATCTCCACCGAGAAAAAATATTCCTTTTGGATTTTTTTCCCGGCAAAGACTCATAGCATAACTGACTTCATTCGCATCTTCATCCAGATAGCTGACAACTGCCTCTTCATCATTTGCCAAAAGGCGTTGCTGGATCTGTTCAAGAATTGCGTTAAACAGAATATTCTGATTTCCTTTAATAATAATGGCGATAGAAGAAACAGCTCTCATTTTCAAGTGCTTTGCATTGGAATTGGGCTGGAAATTTGTCTCTTCGATAACCTCCATGATCCGTTGCCGTGCTTTGTCACTGACATCCGGATGATTATTTATAACCCGTGATACAGTACCGATACCATATCCGGATAACCTTGCAATGTCCTTAATCGTCATAATTAAAAATCCTTTCTGTTAACAGCAGTTAAAAAATATGTACGGAGTATATTTTATCCCTTTACAGCACCTGCCGCAACTCCTTTGATGATATATTTCTGACAGCTTAAGTAGAATACGATAACAGGGATGATCGCCATGATCAGGCAAGCCATAATTGCTCCCATATCTACACGTCCATAACTTCCTTTCATATACTGTACAACGATAGAAATTGTTTTAAATTTCTTGATATCCAGTACAAGGTAAGGAAGAAGGAAGTCATTCCAGATCCACATCGCTTCCAGAATACCGACAGAGATATAAGTTGGCTTCATAATAGGAAGTACGACTGAGAAAAATGTTTTGATCGGATTGCATCCATCGATCATGGCAGCTTCTTCAATTTCAATCGGAATTGATTTTACAAAACCGCAGAACATAAAGACTGCAAGTCCGGCACCAAAACCGAGATATACGATTACGATTCCCCAAGGTGTATTCAGGTGAAGAGAATCAGCTGTTCCGGAGAGGGTAAACATAACCATCTGGAATGGGATAACCATAGAAAATACACATAAAAGATAAATCAGTTTTGTCAGTTTATTCTTTACTCGTGTAATGTACCAGGCACACATAGAGCAACATACTAAAATTACAATTACAGAGAGGACGGTGATAAATAATGTCCAGCCAACTGCTTTTACAAATTCATATTTTGTAATACTTGTAACATAGTTTTCAAGACCTGCATAACTCTTTTCGTCCGGCATTGAAAATGGGGAAAGACTGATAAAAGCTTTTCTCTTAAATGAATTCATCAAAACAACAAAAATCGGTGCCACGAAAAGAATAGAGATTACAGTGAAAAAGAGAGTGGCGAAAATACCGCTTTTTTTATTTTTCATTATTGCTGAACCTCCTTATCTCTGGTTGCGCGAAGCTGAATCAAACCAATTGCTACTACAATTATGAAGAAGATCACGGCTTTTGCCTGACCGACTCCCTCAAATCCTACATGACCGTAGAACGTATCATAAATGTTCAATGCCATCATTTCTGTCTGATGCATTGGTTCACCGGATGTCAGTGAAAGGTTCTGGTCAAACAGTTTGAATGAGTTTGTGATCGTTAAGAATGTACAGATGGTGATGGAAGGCATCATCATCGGGATGGTGATCTTGAAAAGACGCTGTCTTGCGTTGGCACCGTCGATCATCGCTGCTTCATTCAAGGAACCTGGGATTGCCTGAAGACCTGCGATATAGACGATCATCATATAACCAATCTGCTGCCAGCAGATCAGAATGACCAGACCCCAGAAACCAAATTTTGCATTCAGTTTCAGTGCAAGATCAAACTTTCCAAGAATACCGTCAAAAATCAGCTGCCATACGTAACCAAGTACGATACCACCGATCAGGTTCGGCATAAAAAATACGGTACGGAAAATATTCGTTCCTTTGATCTTCTGGGTAAGTGCAAGTGCAACCGCAAATGCCAGCACGTTGATCAATACTAAAGTAACAATTGCAAAAACAGTTGTGAAAGAGAAGGCATGTGTAAATGTCTTATCAGAAATAGCTTTTGCATAATTTTCAAGTCCTACAAAAGAGGCATCTTTGATGGTCGTGAAATCACAAAAGGAAAGATAGATACCTTCCAGAAATGGAACGACAAATCCGATCATGAAAGCTGCCATGGTAGGAAGTATAAAAACTGGCCAATAACGTTTAATAGATTTTTCCATATTATCCCTCTTTGTATGAAAACAGGGGAGCAGTGTGCTCCCCTGCAATAATAAGTTGTTTTGTTATAAATTACTTGCTTGCTTTTGCTTCTTTTGCCCATCCATCTACGAATGCAGATTTAACTTTTGCCCAGTTCGCATCTGTCTGTTTTGATGCGTAAGTTGTAAGTGCAGAACCAAGATCGTTCTTCCACTGTTCAGAAGGCATTGTAGAGAAGTTCCAAGAAACAGGAGTCTTTCCTTCTTTTACATAATCATTAGCAACGTTAACAAGTGGATTCTCTGATTTAAGGTTCCCTTTGAATGGAATTACAAATCCCATACCGTCAG
This sequence comes from Dorea sp. AM13-35, assembly GCF_003473885.1. NCBI lineage: Bacteria > Bacillati > Bacillota > Clostridia > Lachnospirales > Lachnospiraceae > Dorea > Dorea sp. AM13-35. The sequence continues at coordinate 66,042 of NZ_QUCZ01000012.1, read as the reverse complement.
CACCAGAAGGCATAGCGTTTGCAGCTCCGCACATTGCCTTTGTACCTGTCTTAGAAGTTACACACCAGTTCATGAAATCAAGAGTAGCCTGAATGTCATCTTTAGAAGCATTCTTGTTTACACACCAGTAGTTTTCTGTACCTGTACACAGTCCCTGATTTTCTTCGCCTTTTACACCAACATAGATTGGCAGCATTCCGAGATTCTCATCTCCAACATCAGCGATATCTGCGTATGCCCATGTACCATTCTGATAGAAGACTGCCTGCTCTGTTACGAATTCAGAAGTTGCATCATCAGCTGTTTTTGTACTTAACTGTTTCGGGCTGCATGTTGCGTTGTTGATATACAGATTCCAGATGTTGCGGTAGTTATCAAGGTAAGTTCCTTTGATCTTATCTGTGTTGTCAATTTTGTCTTTCTGGTATTCATAATAAATAGGAAGGTTTGCAAGATGTGTCTTAAATCTCCAGTCAGAAGAACCATCCATACCAGCAGATGTAAATGCGGAGAATCCTAATTTATCTTTTCTGCTTGTAATATCTTCAACAACTTTTTTCAGATCATCAAATCCTTTGATATCATCCTGTGAATATCCGGCTTTTTTTAGTAATTTCTTGTTATAGATGATTCCGTAAGATTCAATTGCATATCCGATACCATATACTGCATCGTTTTCTTTTAATGCGAAATCATCAGAAGTAAGCTGCTTGTAAACATCAGAACCGGAAAGGTCATAACAATATTTTTTCCATGAAGCAAGACCAACCGGTCCGTTTACCTGAAATAATGTAGGGGCTTTTGATTTACCCATCTCACTCTTCAATGTAGTTTCATACTGGTTGGAAGCTGCGGTAACAACTTCTACTTTTACTCCAGTCTCATCTGTGTACTCTTTGGCAAGCTCCTGCCACTGATCATCTGCTTCTGGTTTGAAGTTCAGATAGTATACAGATCCTTTCGCATCAGTTTTTGATTCTTTCTTGCTGTCAGAACTGCCACATCCAGTTACCATAGATGCTGTCATTATAACTGCAAGTCCGGCTGCCATCAAACGTTTCTTGTTCATAATATGGTCCTCCTTAAATAAAATAATAATTTGTAAAATGGGTGTTTTTGTGAAAAGCCCAATAGTTCGGAACTGTTTCCGAAAACGTTTCCATTTGTTGGCTTCATCATAGCATTATGGATAAGAAAAAACAATAAAAAACGGTTAAAAATGAAAAATTTGTTGAAAAATACTTAAGACTAGGTTTCAAAATTGTGCAAAATCAATAAGAATGGTCAAATTTTTGAAAATAGATTGCGAAAATAAAAGTTCTGGTTTATACTTCGAAAAAATAAATATTTAAATCCGCCCGGATGCAACACTCCACTCATTGTTGCATTTTCAGGGAAAGAAAAGGAGGAAATCCGTCAGGCTTGCGGTGCGACAGTGTGGAGACCTGTCGTAATGTGGCGCGGAAGAAATCGCCGGTCACGAGATGATACATTGCGGAGGCAGTATCATTAAAGTCTTAATTTATGTCAGAGGTAATTTTAAAGCACATTAAAAAAGTTTACCCGAACACAGAGAAAAAAAGAAAGAAAGGTTCATCTGAAAAGAAGAGTAATCTTTTAGTAACTGATGAAGGCGTAGTAGCTGTTCAGGATTTTAATCTGGATATTAAGGACAAAGAGTTCATCGTTCTTGTTGGCCCTTCCGGATGTGGTAAATCAACAACACTGCGTATGGTGGCAGGACTGGAAGAAATCTCAGATGGAGAACTCTTAATTGATGGCAAGAAAATGAATGATGTGGAACCAAGAGACAGAGATATCGCAATGGTATTTCAAAGTTATGCACTTTATCCACATATGACAGTTCGTGAGAATCTGGAATTTCCATTAAAGCTTAGAAAGATGCCGAAGAATGAAATTAACCAGAAAGTGGATCAGGCAGCCGAAATTCTTGGAATCACACCGTATTTGGATCGTAAACCGAAAGCTTTATCCGGTGGACAGCGCCAGCGTGTTGCAATCGGACGTGCCATCGTGCGTGAACCGAAAGTTCTTTTAATGGATGAGCCATTATCCAACCTGGATGCAAAATTACGTAATCAGATGCGTGCAGAGCTTATCAAATTACGTCAGGGAATCGATACTACATTTATGTATGTAACACACGATCAGACAGAGGCTATGACACTTGGAGATCGTATTGTTATCATGAAAGATGGTGTCGTTCAACAGATCGGAACACCGCAGGAAGTATTTGATCATCCGGTGAACATTTTTGTAGCAGGATTTATCGGCATGCCACAGATGAATTTCTTTGATGCAGAACTGATCGAGAATGCAGGAAAATATCAGGTAGAAGTAGATGGAGTCAGAGTGGAACTGTCAGAAGAAAAAGAGAAAAATCTGGCAGCAAAAGGTGTAAAATCGCAGAAGGTTACACTTGGTATTCGTCCGGAGCACATTTCATTGTCAGAGCCTGGAGCACAGGCAGTTACCGGTAAGATTGATGTAGCCGAGATGATGGGAAGTGCGATTCATCTGCATGTTACAGCAGCTGGAAAAGATACAATCATTATCGTGCAGACAATGGATCTCAATGGAAGAACACTTTCTGATCTTGCAATCGGAGAGGAAGTATCTTTTAAATTCCGTGGAAGTGAAGTACATGTATTTGACGAGGATGGAATCAATCTGGAAGCATAGCATTAAAAAAAGGGGCGGGAATTCCTGCCCCTTTTTTCGTGGAAATTCACAAAAGTTAAAGTAGCGTGCTATATAAAAACAGGAGGGCTGAGAAAATGCCGTTGGATGATTATAAACAGGCAAGAAAACTTGCGCAGCGTCAGTCCAGACGGGCGAGCGCAAAGGGAGAATCACCATATCCGATCGTACTGGATGAAATTCTAGAAGGGGAGGAAACTGCAGGAAATCAATATCTTGGAATGATGGAAATTCCATTATCTTTGGTTGTAGGAACAAAAGAAGCCGCAAGGAGCAATGCGTTCAGTCCGGATTTTCTTCCCCTATTAGATGAGACATCGGAATTTGCAGCAAAGTGGATCAATCTTTTCCAGTCTCAGATGGAAGAAGGATTGAGAGATCCGGTGACCGTATATGAATACAGAAACAGATTCTACGTACAGGAAGGTAATAAAAGAGTCAGCATTATGAAATATTTGAAAATGCCGACTATATTGGCAAATGTTACAAGAATTCTTCCGGTACAAGATAATAAAAAAGAGAATGTAGTATATTATGAATTCGTAGAGTTTTATAAAAGAACCGGTCTGAATATGATCATATTTCCGGAACCGGGAGATTATGAAAGTCTGCTGCAGGCAATGGGAAAAGACTGGAACAGCAAGTGGAAAGAGAAAGAAATCCGAAGACTGTCAAGTGTATATATCCATTTTCAAATCATGTATGAATCTATGGCCGGAGATTTTGTGCCGGAACATATAGGGACTGCTTTTTTGCGGTGCCTTGATATTTTTCCATATGAAGAATTGAAAGAAAAAACGTCTGTGGAAATCCGTGAAAAACTGGAAACAATCCGTGAAGAAATTGAACCGGAAGCGCTAAAAACAGAGGTGGAGCGCGTGATGGAGCCGGAGGCGGAAAAGATCCCGATTTTGACAAGGTTTCTGACACCGGCGAAAAGAGTGATGAAAGTTGCTTTTATTTATGAAGGAAGTGCAAATTCCAGTGAATGGAACTATGCGCATGAACTAGGGAGACAACAGCTGGAGGATTCATTTCGTGGAAGAGTAATTACCAGTGTGTATGAGAATATCCAGTCGCAGACAGCAAGAAGTGAAGTGCTTGAGGCGGCGATCGAGGATGGAAATACGGTGATTTTTACTACAGCCGCAACGTTGATGCAGGCATCGGTGCAGGTCGCTTTGCAACATCCGGACATTTATATTTTTAATTGTTCTTTGAATTTCCCATACAAATCTGTAAGAACATATCTGACAAGAAATTATGAAATTAAATTTTTACTGGGACTTATAGCGGGAGCAGCGGCAGATAGAGACAGCGTGATCGGCTATGAAGAGGATTATCCGATGTATGGAACTATTGCGAATGTCAATGCATTTTCAATCGGTGTTCGGATGATGCAGCCGGGAGCCCAGGTAAAACTAATCTGGACAGGAGTAAAAAACTCCAGATCTGAAGAAGAAAAGAAGGATTTGAAGATTATTTCAGCAAAAGAAATGATTAGCAAAAAAGGAACGGAAAGTCCATACGGATTATATTTTCAAGATAAAGGAGAAATCACAAGAATCGCGACCAGTATTGTAAACTGGGGGAATTTTTATGAACGGATCATGCAGTATATTCTGGAGGGATCATGGAAACCGCTTGCATATGGTGATAAAAAGACATTGAACTACTGGTGGGGATTATCTGCAGGAGTGATAGAATTAATCTGTTCTGAAAGAGTTCCGGGCGGAGTAAAACGTATGGCAGAGAGCTTTGCCCAGTTTATTGCAGACGGAAGCTTTCATCCATTTGAAGGAGAATTATGTGATCAAAATGGGGAAATTCATGGAACTGCCGGAGAAATATTAGATGTTGAAGAATTGGTTACGATGGATTGGCTCTATGAGAATGTAATAGGAAGCATACCGGAACGGTCAGAATTAGAGGAAGGAGTAGGAGAACTTCTGAAATTGCAGGGGTTGTAGAAAAACGTATGAAAATACTCGTAATAGCAGATGAAGAATCCAGAAGTCTCTGGGATTATTATACGCCGGATAAATTAAAGGATATTGATCTTATACTGTCCTGCGGGGACTTGAAACCAGAATATCTTAGCTTTTTAGTGACAATGGCCCATTGCCCATTATTATATATTTATGGAAATCATGATGGGATATATGAAAGAAAAGAACCAGAAGGCTGTATTTGTATTGAAAACCAGATTTATGAATATAAAGGGATAAGGATTCTGGGACTTGGCGGATCTTGTTGGTACAATGGCGGATCCCATCAATACACACAGAAAGAAATGAAGCGCAGAGTGCAGAAAATGTGGTTGAAAATGAGACAGAAAAAAGGATTTGATATTCTGTTGACTCACGCACCGACGAAAGGGATCAATGATGAAGAATCAGCCGCACATCAGGGATTTGAAGTATTTAAGGAGCTTTTGGAAAAATATTCGCCGAAATACCATCTTCACGGACATGTGCATCTAAATTATGGAAGAAAACCAAGAGTTACGAAATATAAGAATACGGTTATTATTAACGGATATGAGTCCTATATATTTACTTACGAAGAATAATTTGGCTGAAAAAAAGTAATATCTGGCAGATTTTCTGTTGAATGATCAGTGGCAAGTGAGAACGAAAATGAAAATATTCAAAATTAGCACTCACCTCTTGATAATGGAAGTCGATTTTTGTCCTGTCTTGTGTATCCTAGAAGTGCCTGTTTTACAGGCTTTCCGGGGCATCAGTCATTTTGTCTGGTATTGTAAAGCAGTGTCAGATTTGTCGTAAATGTCGTAAATTTGTGGTCAAAAAATGATGAGAAATGGAGAGTGCTAATAAAATGGAATTAACGTATACAAATGTAAATGGATATCTGATCCCGAATCTCACCTATAAATCCGGTGAGCAGATGGAGCAACTTGGCAAGTATGGTTTTCTTCGCAGAGATTATCTGAAAAACTATCGAAATTCAACCTATCAGGTGATGCTTTTACAGGATACCATTGGAGAGCATCTTCTGGAAGTGGACAAGGCAGCCAGAGAACGGGAAGAGGTAATACTGAAACAGTTAGAAGAAAAAGAACCATTGCCGGATAAAGAGAAAGATCAGATTGCCTGGGTAAGAGCTGCTAATCAACACAAAGCAATTGCAGAAGAGATTATTCTCAAGGAATTGATTTATGTTTAAATGAAGGTGATGAGGTCGTGGATTGCGACCTCATTATTGTATGAAAAATAGCAGTAGGCAGAATGAGAAAAATAGGGTAAAATGGGAACATGGATTTTGGGAACTCATAAGAAATGATTGTTCGGTAAAGTAACTTGAAATGCCAGTTTGGCATTTCAAGTTATAGAGGAGATGAAATGGCGGATCAGAAAGTAAGAGAAATGGAACCAGTGGAAACACAAATAGTTGAAATCATGCCACCGGACGTTGAAAATCTGATTTATGTAGTAAGAAACAAACAAGTCATGGTGGATAGTGATCTGGCAATGCTTTATCAGGTAGAAACGGGAGCGTTAAACAGAGCCGTTAAAAGAAATATTGCCAGATTTCCAGAAGATTTTCGATTTCAGCTTACAAAAGATGAATATGAAAACTTGAAATGCCAATTTGGCACCTCAAATGGCAGTGGAACAGAAAATGGTTATGGTGGCAGACGTACATTACCGTATGTATTTACAGAGCAGGGAATATCCATGCTTGCAAGTGTATTGCATAGTGAGGTGGCAATTAATGTAAGTATAGGTATTATGCGTGCATTTGTAGAAATGCGACGGTTTATAGCCAACAATGCACTTTTGTTTGAAAGGATTAGTAACGTTGAGCTAAAACAACTGGAATATCAGAAAAAGACAGATGAAAAACTGGAGCAGATTTTTGAGTACATATCAGATCATGAGGAGTCTAATCAAAAGATATTTTTTGATGGTCAGATATATGATGCATTCAGCTTATTGATAGGACTGATTCAGAAAGCAGAAATGGAAATTGTTCTGGTAGATGGCTATGTGGATGTAGGAACATTAAATATGTTGTCCAAAAAGAAAGAAAATGTGGCGGTGACAGTTTATACACAGCAACGGACAAAATTATCTCAAACAGATGTAGATAACTTTAATGCACAGTATCCTAAACTGGATGTGAAGTACACAAGAGCATTTCATGATCGTTTTTTAATTCTTGATAAAACGAAAGCATATCATGTGGGTGCGTCTTTGAAGGATGCAGGTAAAAAATGTTTTGGAATTAATCTGATTGAAGATGCAGGTATTGTAAGAGATATTTTACAGAGATTGGAATTGGAAACAGAAGAATAGAAAAGTAAGTTATGCAGAAAGGCGTGAGTCATAAGAATATGGCTTGCGTCTTTTTCTTTTGAACTGAAAAGGAGGATGGGAGCATGGCACAGATTTTTCGTGTAGAGAGAACTAAGAATTTTACGGTAATGAGTAATCACCATTTCAAGAATAAGAATCTGACATTGAAAGCGAAAGGTCTATTATCGTTGATGTTAAGTTTGCCAGATGACTGGAATTACAATATGCAAGGACTGGCAACATTGAGCAGAGATGGGATTGATTCTGTTCGTTCTGCAATTAAGGAATTAGAGCATCATGGATATGTGGAACGTCATAGATTGCGTAATGAGTATGGCTTTTATGGCGATACCGAATATATTATCCGGGAAGTTCCATTAGGAGAAGAAAATGATTAAGTGGAGAAGAGAAGTGCTTAAGGGTGGATTGAACAAGCAAGGTGAAGAAAAGAATAGAGTGCCGGATACGGCACATGATTGTCCGATACTTCGCATCGGAGTGATGCACGAACAGCCTGTTTCAGAAAGAGAAAATCTATCGAAAGGGAAGCTTTTCTATTTCTTCCACAGTCAGTTCCTGCACCACAAAACCACCGTCATCTCCATTTAGGGTTGATAATGCAGTGTGGAAATGCTGCTTGGCTGGTATCGGTTTAGTAGTGGGAAGATGACAGGCAAGTTTCGCAAAGTGGCAAGCCACTCTGCACCGGAGCCAGCCTTTGGGTTGTTCCTAAACTTGCCAGAGGGCTCCGCCCCTTGGAACCCCGGCACATCAATGGCGTAAGTATCCCTGCGAAATGTCCACCGGACATTCCTACGGAACACTTACTGATTGACTAGGACTTGTCTCCGCTGTCGCTCCGGTCGGTGCAAAGCTGACGTCCACTGGACGTCATGCACCCTGCACCTGTATAAGAGAGCGTTGCACTCTCTTATATATCCCCTGCTAATCTACCAGCGGAAAGGTTATGAATGATTTATAAAAAAGATAGAGTGGAGAAAGGAGACAAAGATTTATGCGAAAACGAAATTATACAGTAACAATACGAATGAATAAAGCAGAATTTGTGACCAGATCGAAGGAAAAGAAAATGGTACGTATATTTTACTTTCCAAATTTGAGGATGATGTTGTGTTCGAGTATCACATCACCATTCAGGATGAAGATTTTAATCTTGGAATTTTAACGATGAAAACACCGGAAGGAACATTTGAAGCAGATTTTGACGCATAAAAAGAGGTGGTTTTTTGAGTAAGATGAAAAAAAGAAACACGAACAGGAGAAGCAAGCCAAAGAAGAAAAGTTTTTGCGTCGCAGATTGGATAAGGGAAGGCAGAGTTGCATTTCTTGATTCCGAGTTTGTAACTTCACAGCAAAAGGGTGGTCCACCGTCAAAGTTAGTGTCAGTTGGTCTTGTAATCTGCCAGAAAAATTTTGAAGAAGTAGAACGGTTTCATTCTTACATATTTAATGATGAACCGCTTCATGATAAATTCCGGGAACTGACCAATATTACAGAAGAGATGCTGCTTCGAGCCCCTTCTTATGAGCAGGTGATGAGGGAAATTGCAAAAAAATTACGCGAGTGGAATGTAAAGAAGATTTTTGTGTGGGGACCGGATCAAATGGTCATCGCGCAAGATTTAAAATACTATCGCACAGATGTTTCGAAACATACGAGGAAGGCAGTGAATATGATGCTTCCACTGATGATGGATATTGAAGAAATCTATTCGAAAAAGCTGAAAATGCGAAGTATAGGAATCGCAAACCTGAAGCTGCTATGTGGTTTGAAACCATCTGTCAGCCATGATGCACTAGAAGATGCTGTGGATCTTAAAAATATAATCGCATATATGGATATACATGGATGTCCAGAGCGCGCGGCGAATGTACTGAGACAATACATGAAAGAAAAGGAAATTTACTACAGATACCGCAGGTTCCATGAAAAATGGGAAGGAATTTCCGATGAAGTTTTAATAAAGTGCAATGCCTTGATGCAGGAACTGGAAAATGTAGAAAGTATGGAGGCAAGAGCATTGAAAGATGACCTTCACGTGATCGCGATAGGAGAAGATGCAGCCTTTGAAGAGCTGGAAGTTTTCTTTGAAAAAGCAAATAGAAAAAAAATATAAGTGAACGCAGTTATATGGAATTTCAATTAGAAAAAAAAGCATATTGGTGCTACTATGATAGTAGGATAAAGTCATTAATATTTGGGAGATATATTAATGAGTTTATTTTGCGCAAAAACAGATTTAACGCGCAAAAAATTGGGGAAAAGAGGAAAAAGACGAAAATGAAAAAGATGAAAAGACTGGTTGCAGTTCTGATGATTTGCGTGATGATGTTTTCAGTAGCAGCATGTGGCAAACAAGGAACAGCAAAAAAGGAAGACAAGAAAATTGATGGAAAAGTATGTGTGTTGACACCGACACTTTCCTGGAGTGAAGATCAGTACAGATCCGGTGAGAAGATGGCAGAGAAGTATCCGGGCGTTGTTGAGCATCTGACATTGCCAGATGACTTTGCAGCAGAGCAGGAGACGGGAATCACTCAGATCATGAATGTTGCAAAGGATCCATCTTTCAAAGCACTTGTTATCTGCTATGGTGATTCTGGTATTTTACCGGCAATCAAAATGGCAAAAAAAGAAAATCCGGACTTGAAAGTGATCACTGCACCTGTATGGGATGATCCATATGAGATGGCGGATGTCATTGATTTATGTATCGATGCAAACTGGAACAAACGTGGGCAGGTAATTGCAAAAAAAGCGAAAAAGATGGGTGCTGAGAGAATTATCCACTATTCTTTCCCGACACATCTTAAGATGGAAGAAATTGCACAGAGAAGAGAGACGATGAAAAAGACAGCGAAGAAGCTTGGTATGGACTTCATCGATATAACAATGCCAGACCCATACGTAACATCTGACAGTGCAACAAATCAGTTCATCAAAGAAGATATTCCAAAAGAGATCAAAAAATATGGAAAAGATACTTGTATCTTCAGTACATACTGTCCGACACAGGATTTCGTAATCGGGCTGGAATTAAAATACAAATATATCGTAGCTGAGCAGTGTTGCCCGACACCTACACAGGGATATCCGGCAGGTATGAACCTTAAAATTACAAAAGATATTGCAGGTGATTACGATGCAATCAACAAGATGATCAGCGATGTTGCAAAGAAGAATGGTGTTACAGGAAGACTGTCTACATGGCCAATTTCTATGGAAGCATTCCAGCCGGAATTTGCGACAGAAGTAGCAATCCAGGCCTTGAAAGGCGACATCAAATTAACAGATATTGATGCATTAAGAAAAATCGCAAAAGACGTAACAGGTGTATCAGTCGAAATGGAAAAACTTGATGGTAAATATGACAACTATCTCCTTTACATTATGGGTTCAATTTATTACTAAAATATAATGAAAAAGACTAGCTGTGACACAGTCGTGCCACAGCTATCTTTTATAAGTGGGAATGACGATGGAAAATACAGTTTTAAAATTAAACAATTTGGGAAAGAAATTTAGTGGTAACTCCGTTTTGCGAAATGTGAATATAGAGTTGAAAAAAGGGCAGATCTTAGGACTTATGGGAGTTAATGGATCCGGGAAAAGTACAATGCTTAATATTATTTCCGGTGACCATATTATTGACGAGACAGGTGGTTACGAAGGTGATATTTTCATAGATGGACAAAAAGTAAAGATCACATCAACGGTAGAAAGCCAGAGCTACGGGATTTGTATGGTGCACCAGGAATTCAGTCTGTTAGAAGATTTAAGTATATGGGAAAATATAGCATTGCCTAATTATGTAATGAATTCCTATCGCGAGATAAAAGGAAGCATGAAGAATTTCTATACAGAAGAGAATAAAAGAAAAGCAAAAGAGATCCTGGCAAGATTAGGGCTTGATCTGGATGTGGAGATGAAAATCTGTGAACTTCCAATCAATAATAAGCAGTTTGTAGAAATCGCCCGCTCGATCGCCAATGAAGATACAAAATTATTAATGCTGGATGAGCCGACAGCTACATTGAATGAAAAAGACTCTAACAAGCTTCTGGAACAGTTGAAAAAACTGGCAGATGAAGGCTTAACTATTATTTTAGTGTCACACCGAATTGAAGAGATCATCGCAGTTTCGGATACAATCCTCGTATTAAGGGACGGAGATCCGGTTTATCTAAGTGACAAAAAAGAAGAATTCAGCCGCGAAAAAATAGCGGAAGAGATTATCGGATATAATTACGCATTTGCAGAGCGTTTTAAGGAAAATGAAGCAAAGCAGGAAAAAGTAGTGCTGACGTATAAAGATTTTTATGTTGCACGAAAAAACGAACCGATAAAAAATCTGAACTTTGACATATATCAGTCAGAGATCATCGGTCTTACCGGAATGAACGGACATGGGAAAAATGCACTGGCATATGGCACGTTAAGAGCAGATAAAATTGCCGGAGATTTCACATTTTACAAAGATGAGAAGGAAATAAAAATTAATAAAACAGCGGAAGCGATTGAATCAGGTATTGTGTTTGTCACAGAAGAAAGAAGAAGAAATGGACTTCTTTTGGACAAATCAGTAGCAGAGAATATCAATTTCTATTTGAAGAATTTCTCTGATAAGTTAAATCGTCTGTCTATCGGAAATAAAATTAAATTTTATGATAAAAATAAAGAGAAAAATCAGGCAGAAACAGTAGTAACGAAATATGACGTAGTATGTGAGTCAATTCGACAGCCAATCTGTGAATTGAGCGGTGGAAACCAGCAAAAAGTAGCGTTGGCACGTGCGATTTTAATGGATCCGGACGTATTATTTATTAATGAACCGACGAGAGGGATTGATATCAAATCAAAAGACAATATTTTAAAATTGCTCGCAGATTTGAATAAAAGAGCAGGGACTACGATCATTCTCGCATCCGGAGATATTGAAGAGATGAAAAAAATATGTGATCGCATCTGCGTATTTTATGAGGGGGAACTTGTAGATGTTTTAAAACACGATGCAGATGCAGAACAGTTTGCGAGAGCTTTTTCAAAAATGAGAGAGGAGGACAGCTATGAAAAAGTTTAAATTACAAAAAAATGTATTGCTGATCTTTTTGCTTGTCATGATCGCTGTTTCCTGTTACATGGGAATTCCAATCCGCCCGCTGCTTACGGATATGCTGATCCGACTTCCTATGAACGGTGTGTTTGTATTATCACTTCTTCCGATGCTGAATGCCGGAATGGGATTTAACTTCGGAATGCCAGTCGGGATCATAGCCGGTCTTATTAGTATCAGCACGGTTATGAACTTTGAAATCACTGGTGTGAAAGGATTTTTATGCGTGCTTCTCCTTACAATTCTTATTAGTTTTGTGTTCGGAAGAATTTATGGACGCATTTTAATAAAGGCAAGTGGAACAGAGGAGATCACAGGAAACTTTTTAGGTTTATCAATCATTCCGCTGTCCTGTATTTTATGGGTGACTATTCCATTTGACAATCCGGTCATGGTATTTCCAATCGCAGGAAAAGGAATGCGTCCAAAGATTGGGCTGGAAGGATATTTTGACAAAATCATTGAAAAAATTTTCCAGATAAAAATAGGTGGAATGATGATTCCGGTAGGATATCTCCTTTGCTTTTTTATCGTGTGCGTGATCATCTATATTATTTTTAAAAGTAATATCGGTCAAAATATGCTTGCCCTCGGTGAAAATGAAGCCTATTGCGAGATTATGGGGCTGCAATCGAATAAGATTAAGATGACGGCAATCGTTTTATCAACGATCATTGCAGGTGTAGGTATCTGTTTCTATTCACAAAGCTATGGATATCTGGAACTTTATAATGCACCGAAAGCGATCGCCTTTTCTGCAGCATCTGCGCTTCTTATCGGAGGCTGTACGGAACATAATGGAAATATTTTAAACGTGATTGTAGGTACATTGATTTTTCACGGGATTTTAGTGTTTAGTGTGCCTCTTGCAAATGAGCTGGTTGCGACAGAGCTTACCGAGATCACAAGATCTATTTTGACAAATGTCATTATCTTATTTGCAATGTTTAAAGAAACAAAAAAGGAGAAGAATGTTGAAAAAGCTTAAATCAAATCGAATTCCATTGTTATTCATTATCCTGTCTGTCATAGGATATATTGTGTCAGGAATGTCGCTTAATTTTGTTATGTCTGAAGTAGTAACAAGAATTTTGCGAAACAGCGTGATGGTATTGTCACTGATCGTTCCGATCATAGCCGGTTTGGGACTTAACTTTGCCATCAGCATTGGTGCACTGGCAGCACAGACAGCCATTCTTTTTGTATTAAATTATGGACTGGAAGGATATCCGGCACTTTTAGCGGTTGTACTTCTTTCTACAATCCTTGCTGTCGCATTTGGTTATGTGATCGGAGCAATCTTAAACCGTGTAAAAGGGCGAGAGATGATTACTTCCATCATTATCGGATATATCGGAATCAGTATCTATCAGTTAATCTTTATGGTCGGATTTGGAACGATCATTCCTGCTACAAACGAAAAATTGCTTTTAAAATCCGGACTGGGAATTCAGCATGTTGTAAACCTGGAAAGTCTGGGTGGCATTATCGATGATTGTTTGAAATTTGAAATATGGGGGATTAAATGTTCGGTGTTGAATCTTGTGATCATCACAGTAGTCAGTCTGTTCATATTTTACTTGCTTCGAAGCAAGCTCGGTATTAATATGAAAGCTGTCGGTGAAAGTATGGATAAGTCGCAGAGCCTTGGCATCGATGTGAATAAAATGAGAATCATCGCAATTATTATTTCTACGGTGCTTGCGGCTTACGGACAGATCATGTATTTACAGAATGTTGGAATGTTGAGCGTGTATACCGCGCAAAGCAATCGTGAGATTTTCTCAAGTGCGGCAATTCTGGCTGGTGGAGCCGGAATTAAAAATGCGAATATCCGCAATGTGTTTTTAGGATTATTTTTGTTCCATTTTCTGTTTATTGTATCGCCACTTGCTGGGCAGACACTGTTCTCAAGCGTTGCAATCGGAGAATATTTCCGTACGTTTATATCTTATGCAGTAATCTGTCTTGCAATTATTTTTAATGTAAAGGAGAATATATAAAGAAAAATGAGGGAAAGTTACAATGATAATTAACATTGCATTATGCGATGATGAGCAGGAATCATTAGATATACTAAAAAAGAATTAGACAAAGCAGCAGTGAAATTGATATATTGTTCTTGGATATAGACATGCCTGGTATTTCGGGACTGGAGATTGCCAAAAAGCTGCGTGAAGAAAATTCAGATATAATATTGATCTTTGTATCCGCACATGAGCAGTATGTATTTGAATCCATAGAATATAGTCCATTCAGATATATTAGAAAAAGCAGGATAGAAAAAGAACTGTTTCTAGATTTGAAAGCAGCCTATGCAAGGCTTGGAGAAATGCAGGATTCATATATTGTTATTAAAACAAGTGAAGCGGATGTTCGAATTAAGCATTCAGATATTATGTATTTTGAAACAGCAGCAAGAAAAGTTGGGGTCCACTTAAATAATGGAGAAATTTTAAATGTCAGAAAAACGATAAAAGAATTGGAAATATCAAAGGATAAAAAATATAGTTATAGAATCAATGAAGGAGAAAATACAGTTGAAATAATTGGTTACCTAAAGAAAAATGTGGATAGTTTACATATTCCGGAAAAAATAGATGGATTAAAAGTGACTTCGCTAGGAGAAGCTTCCTTTGCTTATCACGAAGAATTGAAATGTATTAAAGTACCGAAGACAGTAACAAGTATGAAGATGGCAGTATTTGGATCGATTGTAAATCTTGAAAAAGTATATTTTGCAGGGGATGTGAAAAATATAGATGATTGGGCATTTGGAGATTTTGCGGGTACGATCGTCATTGAAAAAAATAAATGTACTAAATTATATAAATATGCTGTAGATAATAAAATTAGTATGGAATAAAATAATTGCAAAAGTTTGCGCATTGCACATGCAGAAGAATATTTGCAGACAGAAATCAAGCACAATTATTTTGACATCAATGTAGCAATGGTAAAAGTTACTTATGAAAAGGTTTAAGAATACTTTTTAAAACAATTAGCACTCGACTCTTGACAGTGCTGATAAAGTGTTGTATTGTTATATTGCAAGTAGAACAAGAGCAAAAAGGAGGTTGTCTTTATGAATATAAATAAATTTACACAGAAATCATTGCAGGCTGTGCAAGACTGTGAACGCATTGCATCTGACTATGGCAACCAGGAGATTGCACAGGAGCATTTGCTTTATGCATTATTAACACAGGATGACAGCCTGATCGCGAAATTGATGGAAAAGATGGGGCTCGATAAGAACCTTATTATTAATCGCGTGGAAGAGGCGATTACAAAACGCCCGAAAGTACAGGGTGGAAGACAGTATGTAGGACAGGATCTGAATAATGTTCTGATCCACGCAGAGGATGAGGCAAAACCGATGGGAGACGAATATGTTTCTGTTGAGCATCTCTTCCTCGCTATTATAAAATATGCAAGTAAAGATATGAAGGCACTGCTTCGTGAGATGGGTATCAGCCGGGAAGGATTCCTGCAAGCATTATCTACTGTGAGAGGCAATCAGAGGGTAACAAGTGATAACCCGGAAGATACTTATGATACGTTGAATAAATATGGTTCTGATCTGGTAGAGCGGGCAAGAGAGCAGAAACTGGATCCGGTGATCGGACGTGACTCTGAGATCCGTAATGTAGTCCGTATCCTTTCACGTAAGACGAAGAACAATCCGGTCCTAATCGGTGAACCAGGTGTTGGTAAGACAGCAGTTGTAGAAGGACTTGCACAGAGAATTGTCCGTGGTGATGTACCGGAAGGACTGAAAGACAAGACAATTTTCTCACTAGATATGGGAGCACTTGTAGCAGGTGCTAAATATCGTGGAGAATTTGAGGAACGTCTGAAAGCAGTTCTGGAAGAAGTGAAAAACAGCGATGGACGAATTATCCTGTTTATTGATGAGTTGCATACGATTGTCGGCGCTGGTAAGACGGACGGTGCAATGGATGCAGGAAATATGTTAAAACCAATGCTTGCCAGAGGTGAACTGCATTGTATCGGTGCAACAACACTGGATGAGTATCGTCAGTATATTGAAAAAGATGCGGCACTGGAACGTCGTTTCCAGCCGGTTATGGTAGAAGAGCCGACAGTGGAAGATGCAATTTCCATTCTGCGAGGACTGAAAGAACGATATGAAGTATTCCATGGAGTGAAGATCACAGATGGAGCACTTGTTGCAGCAGCAACACTCTCAGATCGTTATATTTCCGACCGTTTTCTGCCGGACAAAGCGATCGACCTTGTAGATGAAGCATGTGCCATGATCAAGACAGAACTAGATTCCATGCCTGCAGAACTGGACGAATTACAGCGTAAGATCATGCAGTTTGAGATAGAAGAAGCAGCTCTTAAGAAGGAAGACGATCGGTTGAGCCAGGACAGACTTGTACATCTGCAGGAAGAACTGGCAGAGCGCAGAGAAGAATTTGCAAGTCGTAAAGCACAGTGGGACAATGAGAAAGTCGGCGTTGAACGTGTGCAGAAGATCCGTGAGGAGATTGAGCAGATCAACAAAGAGATTGAGAAAGCACAGCATTCTTATGACTTGGAGAAGGCTGCAGAACTGCAGTATGGTAAGCTGCCACAACTGAAGAAACAGTTGGAAGATGAAGAAGCTAAAGTAAAAGATGAAGACCGCGATCTGGTACATGAAAGTGTTACCGATGATGAGATTGCGAAGATCGTATCCCGGTGGACAGGTATTCCGGTTGCCAAATTAAATGAGAGCGAGAGAAGCAAGACACTGCATCTGGCAGATGAGCTGCATAAACGTGTCATCGGTCAGGATGAAGGTGTGGAACTTGTAACCGAAGCAATCATCCGATCCAAAGCCGGAATTAAAGATCCAACCAGACCGATTGGTTCGTTCCTGTTCCTTGGACCTACCGGAGTCGGTAAGACAGAACTTGCAAAGACACTTGCAGAGAGCCTGTTTGATGATGAGAATAACATGGTGCGTATCGACATGAGTGAGTATATGGAGAAATATTCCGTATCCAGACTGATCGGAGCGCCTCCGGGATATGTCGGATATGATGAAGGTGGCCAGCTTACCGAAGCTGTCAGAAGAAAACCTTACTCAGTTGTACTGTTTGATGAGATTGAAAAAGCACACCCGGATGTATTTAATGTATTATTGCAGGTGTTGGATGATGGACGTATTACGGATTCCCAGGGACGTACTGTAGATTTTAAGAATACAATCCTGATCATGACATCCAATATTGGTTCCCAGTATCTGCTGGATGGAATTAATGAAGATGGAACGATCAAACCAGAAGCACAGGAAATGGTTATGAATGACCTGCGTGCACATTTCAGACCGGAATTTTTGAACCGTCTGGACGAGACGATTTTATTCAAACCATTGAACAAAGATAACATTTATCATATAATTGACTTACTTGTAAAAGATGTAAACAGACGTCTGGCAGACAAAGAGATTTCCCTTTCCCTGACAGAAGCTGCAAAGAATTATGTAGTGGAAGGTGGTTACGATCCGACTTACGGAGCACGTCCGCTGAAGAGATATTTGCAGAAGCATGTTGAGACACTGGCAGCAAAACTGATGCTGGAAGGTGAGATCCGGGCAGGTGAGACTATTGTGATTGATGTTGAGAATGAAAAACTTGCTGCGCATATTCAGGAATATATGCAGGTGGTACCAGAGTCTGACTTATAAGGAGCGATAAGATGCCACGGATAATCTTCCATATAGATGTGAACTCTGCGTATTTAAGCTGGAGTGCAGTGGAACAATTGAAGAATGGAGCGGAGACGGATCTGCGTAAGATACCGGCTATCATCGGAGGCGACAGAGCTTCCAGACATGGAGTCGTGCTTGCCAAATCCATTTCCGCTAAGAAGTATGGCATCCGCACAGGGGAACCCGTTGTGGATGCCATTCGTAAGTGTCCGAATCTTGTGATCGCACCGCCGGATCACAGACTCTATTCGGATTACAGCAGAAAATTGATGACATTTCTGCGCGGTTATACGGATCAGATCGAACAGGTCAGCGTAGATGAGTGTTATATGGATTTTACAGAGAGCGCGCCGCGTTTTTTCTCACCGATGGAAGGCGCTTTAGAGATTAAAAATGAAGTCCGCAGACAGTTTGGATTTACTGTGAATGTTGGAATATCGGAAAATAAACTGCTGGCAAAGATGGCATCGGATTTTGAAAAACCGGATAAAGTACATACGTTATTTCCGGATGAGATTAAGGAGAAAATGTGGCCGCTTCCAATCGGAGAACTTTTTATGGCGGGCAGGTCGAGTGTGGAATATTTACAGAAGCTGGAGATCCGCACGATCGGAGATCTGGCACAGATGAATCCGGAACTACTGGAGATACATCTGAAAAGCCACGGGCGCAAACTATGGGAATTTGCCAATGGTATGGACAATTCGCCGGTAGAACCGGTACGTCAGGAGGCAAAAGGAATTGGCAACTCTATTACACTGCCGCAGGATGCAAAGACAGAAGAAGAGGCGTGTGAAGTGCTGGGAAAACTGGCAGGAAGCGTAGGAAGGAGACTCAGGAAAGCTGGGCAGAAAGCCGGAATGATCAGTGTGGAGATTAAGTATTATAATTTTGAAAATAGTTCCCACCAGACACAGCTGGAGAGAGCAACCAATGAGGATGCCAGAATTTACGAGACAGCAGCAGAATTATTCCGGGAAATGTGGAAAAAACAACCCATTCGTCTGCTGGGAATCCGAAGTTCCAAGTTGACGGATGCGTCTGCACCAGAACAGCTTACCATATTTGAAGTACAGCCGGAGATGGAGAAAAGGAAGAAAGCCAGTGAAAAGAAAGCAAAGCTGGAGCAGGCTTTAAAGGAAATACGTGGAAGATATGGAGAAGAAGCCGTGATCCGCGGCAGTAATATGGAAGAAAAGCGGGAAAAAGAAAAATGATGAAAAAAAAGATTTTTGCAGCAGTGGGAATGTTATTGCTTGTGATCGGACTATGTGGAGCAAAAAGCTATATGAGACAGATGAAAATAAGAGAGAATGAAGAAGTACAGAAAATAGAAAAGCAAAAAGAAGTGGCACAGGAAAGAAAAGAAGCAATGGAGCAACGAAAAAAGCAGGAAGAAGAAAAAAAACAGAAAGCAAAAGAACAGCAGAAAATAATAAAAAGACAGAAAAAGATACAGATCTGTATTGATCCGGGGCATTATTCAAAAAAGAATGAAGTCTATGAAAACGGAAAAGTTGTTTACTGTGAAGGCAATTTTACATTGCAGGTGGCAAAAGAACTGAAAAAGATACTGGAAGAACGATATGGGGTGATTGTACATTTGACACGTACCAGCGGCAATATCTGTATCAACGGATACGAGAATCTGGCACTGGATTCCGGAAAGATCAGCCTGCGCGGTGAGGCGGCAAAAGGCATGGATCTCTTTATTTCACTCCATACGAATGCTAATCTGGAACATGCCAACGGTGTGGATACGAACAGACAGCCAATTGGCATTACAAAGCCAATTGTGATTGTTAATACTGTTGCAATGGAAAGTAAACAGGCACTTAGGGTGGCAAATGCAATCGGAACCAGTCTGGCAGTTTCCAATGCAAAATTAGGAATCAGCACACAGGAAAAGTTTCACACAGTAAGTGGAAAAGATGATATACTGAACTGGACAGATGCCTATAATGACAGTGTGGATAAAGAAGGAACGGTCTGTGCCCGTCGTGGAAATAATGGTGATTATTACGGCGTATTAAGGGGCGCATCGAATGTTGCGGTACCGGGAATGATCGTGGAGCATGGTTTCCATACCGTACCGAAGATGCGTAAGCTGGCAGCAGATGGAACGCTGGCAAAGGAATGGGCAGAAGCAGATGCGAAAGGAATCGCAGAAGGAATGAGATTGGAGGAGGAATAACAATGTTTTGTGCAAATTGTGGCTCTGAGCTGGAAAAGGGTGCCAGATTCTGTCCGGAATGTGGTGCACCGGTAGAACCGGTACAGCCGGAGAAAACCGTACAGAATCCGGGAAATACACAGGCATCCGGACAGATACCACCAGCAGGTGGAAGAACAACATCCGGACAGACACCGGCATCACCGAAGAAGAATCAGACAGTTATTATTGCAGCGGTTATCGCAGCAGTTGTATTGATTATCGGTGGCGGCTTATTATATGGGACGGTTGGTCTTGCATGGCAGAAGAACAGTGCAGTGTCAAAGATTGAGAAAGCCGGTCTTAAAGATTATCAGTCGGAAGAAGCAAGGCTGGCAGCAGAATGGGAGAATCTTGGTGTACTGGATTTTGGCGGTAAAAGAGCTGTTGTTAAAGAACTGAAAGAACTTAAAAAAGGTGTGGATGCATTTCAGGACTGTGCGTCAGAACTGTCAGAGATGGAGAAAGAGAAAAAACAGTATGATCTGGATTCTGAAAGTTACAGCGCATATGAAAGTGCATTAAAAGAATGTCGCAGTGCAATTAAGAAAAAAGAAGGCAAAAAGACACAGACAACTTATAAGAATGCTGTGAAAGCATTGGAAGCATTAAAAAGCGCAGATGACCAATATATTTCTGATCAGGTATCTATGTATGAAAATGTAGATCTTTCCGAGGCATCGTCCAAAGAAGTAAGCAGTTATAAGACGATTTTAAAAGAGATTCAGAGCCTGACAAAAGAAAAGACGAGAAATTACAAATCTATCCAGAAAACATTTGCAAAGATGGATCAGGCAATCTATCTGTATATCGATCCGAAGAATCCGCTGGATGTTACAGTTCAGCAGGTGGATGCGTCTGCATTTCCGAAGATCCGTCTGTATCTGAGTGTGAAAGATGGCAATACCGGAGAAGTACCGAAGAAGCTCAGTAATTCGCTTTTCTATATTAAGAAAAAAGATGCAAATGCAAAATATGTGAAGCAGATAATTACTTCTGCCGGACAGTTAAATGAAAAAGAAGCGCTGAAGGTAGATATGGTTGCAGATGTCAGCGGAAGTATGGATGGTGGACCGCTGGATGAAGCAAAACAGATCATGTCAGATTTTGTAAACAGTGTGCAGTTTGACGCCGGAGACAAAGTGGAACTTACATCATTCTCTACAGGAGTCCGCCTGGAACGGAAATTTACCGATGATGCCAGCGATCTTGTGAACTGTATTAACCAGTTGCAGACAGAAGAAGAGACCAGTCTGTACGATGCTTTATATACTTCCGTAGAACGTGTTGCGGCGCAGAATGGAGCCAGATGCGTGATCGCATTTACTGACGGACAGGATAATCACAGTAATTGCAGCCCGGATACCGTGATCCGGACAGCAAACCGTTATCATGTACCGATTTTTATTATCGGAATCGGAGGTTATGATTACAATGATGCAAGATATATTGCGGAACAGACTGGTGGAGCTTATTATAGTGTTACAGATGTAAATGGCATGAAGAGTATTTACGATCAGGTTTATGAAATGGAAAAACAACTTTACATGGTTGAGTTTGAAGACAAATCTGACATGAAGCTGGAAAGTAAAGCAGATATCGAAGCAGGATATAAGAGTGTGGAATATGGCGGCTCCTGCAAATACAGCTATACACCGAATGTATTGTTAAGCGCCAAGAGTGCAGATATTTATAAGGATGGACCGGAGGCGGTTGTGGAAGGTTATCTGAAGAATTTTGCAGAAGCAATGAATACAAATGATTTTTCAAAGATTTCCGGATATCTGAAGAATGGAAGCCCGATTTACAAAGAACAGGAGAAATATGTTCAGCGTAAAATTTCTGAACAATTGGATTCTTATGAACTGACAGATGTAAAATACAGCGGTAAGAATAAGTGCAAGATTTCTACAAGAGAGACTTATTATGTGCAGGTGGCAGGTAAACCGCTGCAGCTTATGACACAGGAGTGTACTTATGTGCTTGAGAAAAATGGAAATGACTGGGAGATGACATCTTTCGCAGATATTAAAGTTACAGACCGGATCAATCAGTAAATGCCTGTCTGGCACGAAGATTGCAGAGGATGGAAGAGGAAACTCTGAAATGAAAATATTCAAAACAGGGTGTTGACAAAGTTAAAATCCAGGGATATAATGTGAAACATAAGAGCAGTTGCGAATTATATTTTTATAGTTTGCAGCTGTTTTTTTGTCGTTTTGACGTATGGAAGAAAGATATAAATTCAGATGGGAGGTTATCAAAATGAAAAAAATGAACTGGAAAGAATTGATGATTGATGTTTTGGTGGATATTGTAGCGGGTATGATCATTGCAATCGGTATTTACAATTTTGCTTTAAATGCGAATTTTCCGGTAGCAGGATTTTCTGGTATTGCGATTATCTTATATCACCTGTTTGGTATCCCGGTTGGAGCCGGTACAATTTTGTTAAATATCCCGGTTTCAATTTTATGTTATAAATTCCTTGGAAAGAAGTTTTTCTTTGTTTCAGTAAAAACAACGATCATTTCGTCCCTTTTAATGGACTATGTAGCACCGCTGCTTCCGGTATATAACGGCAACAGACTGCTGGCAGCATTATGTATGGGTGTGCTTTGTGGAATCGGTTATGCGATGATCTTCATGCGCGGTTCTTCCACAGGCGGACAGGATTTCATCAGCGTTTCTATTAAACAGGTAAAACCGCACATGACACTGGGCGTGATCACATTTGCACTTGATATTACAACAATCATCCTCGGAACAGTTATCGTATTCAAAGACGTAGACGGACTGATCTATGGTGTGATTGTTACTTATCTGATGGCAACTGTAATGGACCGCATTATGTATGGTATTGATGAAGGAAAGATGACACTGATTGTAACAGAACGTGGAGAAGAGCTTGCAAAAGAGATTGATGCATATTCAGGAAGAGGTTCCACAATCTTAAAAGGTATGGGAAGTTATTCCAAAGCAAATAAAGATGTTGTTATGTGTGCATGCAACAACAAGCAGATGTATTCAATTAAGAAACTTGTACATGAATTAGATCCGAAAGCATTTACCATTATTATGGAATCCAATGAAGTTGTAGGAGAAGGCTTCAAGGAAGAATTGCCGGATATTGATCTGTAGAAAATATTATATAAATTAAAAAAAGGAACTGTCGTAACAGATGGTTCTTTTTGTTTATACGAAGTCGAGCAGAAGTTAATCTGCTCGATTTATGGCGACAAAGCAATTACAATGAATAAGAGAAAAGGACCATCGCACGTTAGTGCAATAGCCCTTAATATAAATACAGATAGATTTATTTCGCGTATAATTTTACAACTTCAACAGCTACGTCAACTGTCTGATCCATACCTTCGACTGTGATGTGCTCGTACGGTCCATGGTATGCATGTCCACCGGTACCAAGGTTCGGGCAAGGAAGTCCTTTGAAGCTTAACTGGCATCCGTCTGTACCACCACGAATTGGCATTACAAGTGGTGTCACATCTGCATTCTCACATGCCTGTTTTGCATTGTCGATCAGGTGCATGCATGTCTCAATAATCTCAGCCATGTTGCGGTACTGCTCTGTGATCGTGAGAGTAACAGTGCCTTCGCCCCATTTTTCATTCAGATCTTTTTCAATCAGGCGGAGTGTTTTCTTCTTAGCTTCAAAAAGTAATTTGTCATGATCTCTGACAATATAATGAAGCTCTGCTTCTCCGACTTCACCTTTCATACTTACGAGGTGATAGAAGCCTTCGTAGTCTTCAGTTCCTCTTGGTGTCTCCATAGAAGGAAGTGCATTGTTGATCTCCATAGCTACAAGACTCGCATTGATCATTGTATCTTTGGAAGATCCCGGATGTACGTTGAATCCTTTGATTACGAAATCAGCTTTGCATGCGTTAAAGTTTTCATACTGGATTTCACCTTCTGTGTCTCCGTCCAGTGTGTAACCGTAGTCTGCATCAAAACGTTCTACATCGAAATGAGAAGCGCCGGTTCCAATCTCTTCATCCGGAGTAAATGCAACACGGATCGGTCCGTGAGGAATATTCTCTTCATTCAGATGTTCGATCATTGTAAGAATCTCGGCGATTCCGGCTTTATCGTCGGCACCGAGAACGGTTGTACCATCTGTTGTAATCAGTGTACGTCCTTTCAGGCTTGTAAGATGTGGAAAGTTCTGCACACTTAAGACAAGACCGCTATCCCCAAGTTTAAGATCCTGTCCGTTATAGTTCTCTGTGATAACTGGTGTGATATCGTGGTCACAGAAATCAGATACGGTATCCATATGAGCGATGAAACCGATCTTCGGTTTGTCTTCATATCCAGCTGTTGCCGGAAGTTTTCCATACAGATAACATTGGTCGTCCAGATAAACATCTACAAGACCAAGTTCTTTCATCTCTGTCTCCAGGATTCTTGCAAGGTCAAACTGACATGTGGAAGACGGAACAGTGTCACTGTTCTCATCACTAGGTGTACGGACAACAACGTACTTTAATAGTCTTTCATAAGCTTTCATAAGTTGATTCCCCTTTTCTTGTATATAGTTTCTGCAAAAGATTATAACACATTTGCAGGAAGATGGACAGGAAAATTATCCCGGAGCAGTTCTTGTACTGTAGTGGAAAATGTTTTATAATAAGGATTACGAAAAAAATGAATGAAATGATGCAGGAGGCACAACGCATGAAATTAACCAGTTTATTGGAACGTTTGGAATATGAAGTCCGTCAGGGAAGTGATGAGATCGAAGTGACAGAACTTGTCAACGATTCGCGCAAAGTGACGGAAGGCAGTGTATTTGTATGTATTAGCGGAGCTGTATCGGATGGACATACTTATGTAGAAGAAGTCGCCGGTAAAGGCGCAAAAGCAGTGATTGTAGAAAAGCCGGTAGAAGCACCGGAAGGAGTGACTGTTATCCATGTAGATGATACCAGATATGCGCTGGCACTGATGTCAGCGGCTTATTTTGGATATCCGGCAGAAAAACTGCATGTGATCGGAATTACCGGTACAAAAGGAAAGACAACGACAACATATATGGTGAAGTCTATTCTTGAAGCAGCCGGACATAATGTCGGACTGATCGGAACGATTGAGGCAGTTATTGGAGACAAGACAATTCCGGCGAATAATACAACACCGGAGTCCTTTACAATCCACAAATATTTTGCAGAGATGGTAGAGGCAGGTTGTGACAGTGTTGTAATGGAAGTTTCTTCACAGGGATTGATGCTTCACCGTACCGCAGGAATCCAGTTTGAGATTGGTATATTCACTAACCTTGGAGAAGACCACATCGGACCGAATGAGCACAAAGATTTTGAAGATTACAAACGCTGCAAAGGTATTTTATTTACCCAGTGTAATCTTGGAATTGCAAATGTAGATGACAAGTGGTACAAGGATGTATTTAAAAATGCAACATGCCGCGTGGAGACGTTCGGATTTTCAGAGGAAGCAGATTTAAGAGCAGTAGATGTGAAACACGTTTCAAGACCAGGATACCTTGGCATGCATTATCATGTAACCGGACTTCTGGACATGGATGTGGAAGTAGACATTCCGGGAGAATTCAGCGTATACAATTCTCTTACGGCAATTGCAGTATGCAGACATTTCAGAGTACCGGAGGAAGATATTAAGAAGGCATTAAAGGCTGCAAAAGTCAAAGGACGTGTGGAAATGATCAAAGTTGCGGATGATTTTACACTGATGATCGACTATGCGCACAATGCAATGAGTCTGGAAAGTTTGTTAAATACGATGCGCGATTACAATCCGGGACGTCTTGTAACCGTATTTGGCTGCGGTGGAAACCGTTCCAAGACAAGACGCTACGAGATGGGAGAAGTTTCCGGTAAATTATCTGATTTCACAATCATTACATCGGATAATCCACGTTTTGAAGAGCCACAGGATATTATCGATGACATTATTACAGGTATGAAGAAAACAGACGGCAAATATATAGCAATCTGTGACAGAAAAGAAGCAATCCGTTATGCAATCGAACATGGTCAGCCGGGAGATGTCATCATCATTGCCGGAAAGGGACATGAGACGTATCAGGAGATCAAAGGCGTAAAATATGATATGGATGATCGTGTGCTGATCCGTGAAGTATTAGAAGAACAAAAATAAAGGAGCAAGATGTACGCTGATATTATCATAGACATCACGCATGAAAAATTAGATAAAGTATTTCAATATAGCATCCCTTCCCGGTTAGAAGGGATGCTTGAGGTTGGAACAGAAGTTGTTGTTCCGTTTGGAAGAGGCAACAAAGAAACACACGGCTATGTTATCGCATTTTCGGAAAAGACAGATTATGATCCGGCAAAGATCAAGGAGATTACAGGAAAAGCGGAAGAAAGTATGGCAATTGAGGGGAAACTGGTTGCATTGGCGGCATGGATGAAGGAGCATTACGGCGGAACTATGATCCAGGCGCTGAAGACTGTTCTTCCTGTAAAGAAGAAAGAGAAGATCCGACAGAAGCGCACGGTGCACCTGCTTTTAGATGAAGAAGCCGGAAAGCGCCAGCTGGATATTTATCTGCATAAGAACCAGAAAGCAAGAGCCAGACTGCTGGCAGGACTTCTGGATCAGCCGGTACAGGAATACGAACTGCTGACGAAGAAACTGAATGTGACAGGTACCGTGATCCGCACGCTGGAAGAACAGAAGATTCTTACTGTTGAATATGAAGATATGCTGCGTAATCCGGTCGATTATCAGAAAAAGACTGGAAAGCAGATCGTTTACACCGAAGAGCAGGAGAGAGCGATCCGTACTTTCGTGCAGGATTATCAGGCAGGAAAACGAAAGACATATCTCCTTTATGGAATTACCGGAAGTGGTAAGACAGAAGTCTATATGGAAATGATCGAACAGATCGTAAAAATGGGAAAACAGGCGATTGTGCTGATTCCGGAGATTGCACTTACTTATCAGACGGTAATGCGATTTTATGGAAGATTTGGCGACAGGGTATCTATTCTCAATTCCAGATTGTCACCGGGAGAACGTTTTGATCAGTTAGAGAGGATCAGACGTGGAAAAGTCGATGTGATGATCGGACCAAGGTCGGCACTGTTTACACCATTTTCTGATCTGGGACTGATCGTGATTGATGAAGAACAGGAATCGGCTTACAAAAGTGAGCAGGTGCCAAGGTATCATGCCAGAGAGACAGCAGTTGCAAGAGCGACGATGGAAGGAGCGAGTGTCGTGCTCGGTTCAGCAACTCCTTCCGTGGATGCTTATTTTAAGGCGAAGCAGGGAGAATACACATTGCTGGAACTTACCAGAAGAGCGAAGGGACAGAATCTGGCAAGCGTATATACCGTGGATATGCGGGAAGAATTAAAAAAAGGAAACCGTTCCATTATCAGCGACCGTTTAAAAGAACTGATTGAAGACCGTTTACAGAAGCATCAGCAGATCATGTTGTTTTTGAACCGGCGCGGTTATGCGGGATTCGTTTCTTGCAGGTCCTGCGGATATGTAGTAAAATGTCCTCATTGCGATGTGTCGCTGTCGGCACACCGCGGAGGGAAATTGGTCTGTCATTACTGTGGCTATGAGACGAAGCAGATGAACCGGTGTCCCGAATGTGGTTCCGGTTATATCGGAGGCTTCAAAGCAGGCACACAGCAGATCGAGGAACTGATAAAAAGGATGTTTCCGCAGGCTGGCGTGCTTCGGATGGATCTGGACACAACAAAATCAAAGGACGGACATGAGAAGATCCTGGCTGCATTTGCAAACCATGAAGCAGATATTCTGATCGGTACACAGATGATCGTCAAAGGACATGATTTCCCGGAGGTGACGCTGGTAGGTGTGCTGGCAGCGGATCTGTCACTGTATTCAAATGACTATCAGTCGGCAGAACGTACGTTCCAGCTGTTGACGCAGGCAGCCGGCAGAGCAGGCAGGGGATCCGCCGGGGGCGAAGTTGTCATACAGACGTATAGCCCGGAGCATTACAGTATCCAGAGAGCGGCAGCTCAGGATTATGATGGCTTTTATGAAGAAGAGATCAACTACAGGAGTCTGATGGGGTATCCACCGGTGCATCAGCTTCTTGCAGTCTGGATGAGTGGAAGTGAAGAAGAGCATCTGAAGAAAGCGGCAGGATATTTAAAAGAATTTACAGAGCGGCTCAACCGGCAGAAGAAACTGGCGATTATCGGACCGACTGCTCCGTTTATTGAAAAAGTAAATGACAGATACCGACAGCTTATCTATATTAAAAGTGAAGAATACAAATTCCTGATCGAAGCAAAAGATCTTATGGAACAGTATATAGAGATGAATTCAGGCTTTCGAAGCCTTCGGATTCAATTTGATTTTAACCCAATGAGTACAATGTAAACAGGAGAGAAGAGAGATGGCAATTAGAAAAATCCGTGAGTTAGGCGATGAGGTCCTGACAAAACCATGTAAAGAAGTAACGAAGATGACACTTCGTACAAAGATTCTGATCAACGATATGTTAGATACGATGTATGAGGCGATGGGAGTTGGTCTTGCAGCACCGCAGGTCGGTATTTTAAAGAGAATCGTAACAATTGATATCGGTGAAGGACCGATCGTCCTTATTAATCCGGAGATTCTGGAGACTTCCGGTGAGCAGACCGGAGAAGAAGGATGCTTAAGTGTTCCGGGAAAAGCAGGACTTGTGACAAGACCGAATTATGTCAAAGTAAAAGCACTGAACGAAGACATGGAAGAGATCGTACTGGAAGGAGAAGAACTTCTTGCCAGAGCTTTCTGCCATGAGATCGATCATCTGGATGGTAAGATGTATGTTGACCTTGTGGAAGGCGGACTTCACGATGTGGAGCCATATGAGGAGGAAGTTTAATGAAAGTCATTTTTATGGGGACTCCGGATTTTTCCGTAGGAACATTAGAGGCACTCATTGAAGCGGGACACGAAGTGGCACTTGTCGTAACGCAGCCGGATAAACCAAAGGGACGCGGCGGCAAGATGCAGTATACACCGGTGAAAGAAGTGGCAGTTGCCCACAATATTCCGGTCTATCAGCCGAAGAGAATCCGCGAGCCGGAATGTATAGAAGAATTAAGAAAATACAATGCAGATATTATGGTGGTTATTGCATTTGGTCAGATTTTACCAAAAGAGATACTGGAAATGACACCGTACGGATGCGTGAATGTGCACGCTTCGCTGCTTCCGAGTTATCGCGGTGCTGCACCAATCCAGTGGGCAGTGATCAATGGAGAGAAAGTATCCGGTGTAACGACCATGCAGATGAATGAAGGGCTGGATACCGGAGATATGTTATTGAAAGTAGAGATTCCGCTGGATGAGAAAGAGACGGGCGGAAGCCTGCATGATAAACTGGCAGAAGCCGGAGCACGGTTATGCGTAGAGACATTAGATGCATTAAAAGCCGGAACGGTAACGCCTGAAAAACAGGGTGATAGCCCGACCGCTTATGCGAAAATGCTCGATAAGCACATGGGGAAGATTGACTGGAAGATGTCTGCAAAAGAAATTGAGAGACTGATCCGTGGACTGAATCCATGGCCGAGTGCGTATACGAGATGGAATGAGAATGATAAAGGAATGAAGATCTGGGAAGCAGAAGTAGCAGAAGGGCAGACAGGTAAGGCTGCCGGTACAGTAGTAGAAGTCGCAAAAGACGGATTCTTTGTACAGACAGGAGACGGACTTCTGAAAATCACTGCACTGCAGATCCCGGGGAAAAAGAGAATGGATGCGGCAGCATTTCTGAGGGGATATCAGATGGAAACAGGAACGGTTCTTTAATTTTAAGGAGGAATTACTATGTATTATCCAATGTTTTATGATCCAACATATATCCTTGTAATGATCGGAGTTGTTATTTGTCTTCTTGCTTCGGCAAAGATGAATTCGACTTTTTCAAAATATTCCCGCGTGCGTAGTCACTCGGGAATGACAGGAAAAGAAGCGGCAGAAGCGCTTCTTCACAGAGAAGGTATTTATGATGTAAGAGTGGAATATGTCGCAGGTAATCTGACGGATCATTATGATCCGAGATCAAAAGTACTTCGTTTATCCGATGCAACTTACCAGCAGACATCGGTTGCAGCAATCGGAGTTGCAGCTCATGAATGTGGTCATGCGATCCAGCATGCAAGAGGATATGCACCGCTGTCTATCCGTAGTGCGCTTGTACCGGTTGCTAATTTTGGAAGTTCGATCGCCTGGCCGCTTATCATCATCGGACTGATCATGAACAGCCAGACATCCCAGCTGTTTCTGAATCTTGGTGTGATTGCATTTTCAATGGCAGTATTGTTTCAGATTGTAACACTGCCGGTAGAGTTTAATGCGTCAAGAAGAGCACTTAAGATTCTTGGCAATACCGGAATGTTATATCCGGATGAAGTAAGAGAAACAAGAAAAGTATTGACGGCAGCAGCCCTGACTTATGTCGCAGGAGCAGCTTCCGCAATTTTACAGTTATTAAGACTGATCATGATCTCCAATTCTAGAAGAGACTGATCGGTATAGGACAAGATATGTAGGAGGACAGGTATGGCATCATCAGTAAGCAGCCGTGAACTCATACTTGAGACACTGCTTATGATCACAAGAGACGGGCAGTACAGTCACATTGCCTTAAAAAATGTACTGGATCAGTACCAGTATCTGGATAAAAAAGAAAGGGCTTTTATTACAAGAGTCGTCAACGGAACACTGGAGCATATGGTTGAGATTGATGCAATACTGAACCGGTTTTCCAAAGTAAAAGTAAATAAAATGAAACCGGTGATCCGTACGATCCTACGAAGTAGTGTTTACCAGATGCGATATATGGATAGTGTACCGGATCGTGCAGTATGCAATGAAGCAGTGAAAGTTGCAGCGAAAAGAGGATTTGTGAATCTGAAAGGTTTCGTCAATGGCGTCTTAAGGACGATAAGCCGGAACAGGGAAGACATACAGCTACCGGATAAGACAGATATGGTAGCTTATCTGTCGATTGTATATTCGCTGCCGGAGTGGCTTGTAAAACAGTGGCTTGCAGTATACGATGCAGATACAGTAGAGACGATGGGAAAGGCATTTCTGGAAAATAAAAAGACAACTATCCGCAAGAGCCCGAAAGCTGGTGACACAACAGAGTTTGTGAAGCGTCTGGAGACAGAAGGCGTTATCGTAGAACCGGAAACACAGATGAAGGATGTGTTTTATATTTCCGGATATGATTACCTGGAGAAATTACAGACTTTCCGGAATGGCGAATTCTATGTGCAGGATATAAGCTCCATGCAGGTAGCAGAATGGGCAGATCCAAAAGCCGGAGACGTGATCATCGACGTGTGTGCCGCGCCCGGTGGCAAATCCATTCATCTTGCAGAAAAACTGGATGGAACGGGCATGGTGGAAGCAAGAGATCTGACGGAATACAAAGTAGAACTGTTGCAGGAAAATATAGAGCGGAGCGGTCTTACGAACATTTGCGCCAGAGTGCAGGATGCGACGGTAAAGGATCCGGAATCCGTGGGAAATGCGGATATTGTAATTGCGGATCTTCCTTGCTCCGGACTTGGTATTCTTGGCCGTAAACCGGATCTTCGTTATAAGATGACACCAATGATGCAGGAAGAGCTGGTTAAATTACAAAGAGAGATTTTAAAAGTAGTATGTGAATATGTGAAACCGGGTGGAAAGCTTCTTTACAGTACGTGTACCATTCATAAAGCTGAAAATGAAGATAATACAGCCTGGTTTCAAAAAGAACATCCGGAATTTCATTTGCAAAAAGAGAAGCAGATACTTCCGGGAATTGACATTGGAGACGGCTTTTATATAGCTATGTTCCAGAGGGAGAACCATGAGTAAAAAAGATATAGCATCTTATAATTATGAAGAATTAACAGAGGAAATGAACCGGATCGGTACAAAGTCTTTCCGCGGGAAACAGATTTATTCCTGGCTGCACGAAAAACTGGTGGATTCTTTTGAAGAGATGACCAATCTTCCAAAGAATCTCAGAGAAAAGTTGGATGAAGAATATGAGATCCGTCAGGTTTCGGTTGTAAAAAGACAAATTTCCAAAATGGATCCGACAGAGAAATTTCTGTTTGAACTGGATGACGGAAATATGATCGAAAGTGTTCTGATGAAATACAACTATGGCAATTCAGTCTGTATTTCATCGCAGGCAGGCTGCCGTATGGGCTGTCGTTTCTGTGCATCGACAATAGATGGACTGGAACGGAATCTTACAGCATCAGAGATGTTACGACAGATTTATGCGATACAGAAGATCACCGGGGAGCGGGTATCGAATATCGTAGTCATGGGAAGTGGCGAACCGTTAGATAACTATGATAATTTTGTACGGTTTGTACATATGATCAGTGATGAACACGGGCTTCATATCAGTCAGAGAAATATTACGGCATCAACCTGCGGAATCATCCCGAATATGTTGCGGCTTGCCGAAGAAGGACTGCAGATCACACTTGCACTTTCTCTGCATGGTTCTAATCAGGAGAAGCGTAAGAAACTGATGCCGGTTGCGAATAAATATGAACTGACGGACGTGCTGAAAGCCTGTGACGTTTATTTTGAAAAAACAGGACGAAGAGTTACATTTGAATACAGTCTTGTAAAGGATGTCAACGATCAGGACGAGGATGTGAAGGAGCTGGCAGCGATGTTAAAAAACCGGAACTGTCATCTGAATTTGATTCCGGTTAATCCAATCCGGGAACGTGATTTTAAGAAACCGGATGGCAAAAATGCCCGTGATTTCAAAAATAAACTTGAAAAAAACGGAATAAATGTTACTATTAGAAGAGAAAGAGGCTCAGATATTGACGGAGCCTGCGGACAGTTAAGACGACGTTATAAAACCGCGAAAAAGGAGAACTAGATGAAAATATATGCAATGACCGATGTGGGTAGAAAAAGAGAAGTCAATCAGGACTTTGTATATGTAACAGATAAACCGGTGGGACCGTTCCCGAATCTTCTGGTAGTCGCAGATGGAATGGGAGGCCATAAAGCCGGTGATTTTGCGTCTAAATATACAGTAAAAGTACTCCATGAAGAACTGGAGAAGACAGTGCTTAAGAAGCCGGAAGAGATCCTTAAGGAGATAGTAATAACTGCCAATCATGAGCTTATTAAAGCAGCGCAGTCGGATGTGAAATTGGAAGGAATGGGTACAACACTGGTTGTTGCTACTGTTATCGGTAATACATTATATTTTTCAAATGTAGGAGACAGTCGTCTTTATCTGATCAATGATAAGATCAAACAGATTTCCAAAGACCACTCTCTTGTAGAAGAGATGGTAAGACTTGGAGGAATCAAAGCAGAAGAAGCCAAGAATCACCCGGATAAGAATATTATCACAAGGGCGATCGGTGTGAAAGAAGATGTAGAAGCAGATATTTATGAATATCGTCTGAGAAAGGGAGACATCATTCTGATGTGTACAGACGGACTCAGCAACATGGTAGAAGATGAGGACATGTTTGACATCGTTAAGGGAGCCAGAGATATTGTTGAGGCAGTTCATATGCTGATAGAGAAAGCGAACAGTAATGGCG
This sequence comes from Dorea sp. AM13-35, assembly GCF_003473885.1. NCBI lineage: Bacteria > Bacillati > Bacillota > Clostridia > Lachnospirales > Lachnospiraceae > Dorea > Dorea sp. AM13-35. Next base: position 32,317 of record NZ_QUCZ01000012.1, on the reverse strand, counting down.
GGAGAGATAATATAGGGGTGGTTATGGCAGAGCCACTTGCAGATGAGGTGAGCGTATGGTAAAAGACGGAATATTTCTGGGTAACCGTTATGAGGTGCTGAGCAAGATTGGCGCCGGTGGAATGGCGGATGTATATAAGGGAAAAGATACGATGCTGAATCGCTATGTTGCGATCAAAGTATTGAAGAAAGAATATCGGGAAGATGAGAATTTCGTCCGTAAATTCCGGACAGAAGCGCAGTCCGCAGCGGGACTTCTGAACCCGAACGTTGTAAATGTCTATGATGTAGGCGAGGACCGGGGACTGTATTATATGGTTATGGAACTGGTCGAAGGAATCACGCTGAAAGAGTATATTGAAAGAAAGGGCAGATTATCTCACAAAGAGATTATCAGCATCGCAATACAGATGTGCACCGGTATCGGTGCAGCACATGCGGCAAATATCATTCACCGCGATATCAAACCGCAGAATGTAATTATTTCCAGAGACGGCAAAGTTAAAGTAACAGATTTCGGAATTGCAAAAGCTACTACATCGAATACGATCAGTACGAACGCAATGGGCTCAGTACATTATACATCACCGGAGCAGGCAAGAGGCGGATTCAGTGATGCGAAGAGTGATATTTATTCGATTGGTATTACGCTGTATGAGATGGCAACCGGTCAGGTACCGTTTGACGGAGATTCGACCGTATCTGTTGCAATGAAACACCTGCAGCAGGAAATCACACCGCCGTCAGAACTGGTTCCGGATATTCCGTACAGTCTGGAACAGATTATTTTAAAATGTACACAGAAAAACGGAGAACGCCGTTATCCGAATACAACACAGCTGATTCAGGATCTGAAACGTTCACTGGTAGATCCGGATGGAGATTTCGTAGTGATCCCGCCGCTTGGCAATGCCGATACCGTGATCATCACGGATGAAGAACTGGACGATATCCGTAGTGGTTATGATGATGATTATGACGACGAGGATTACGATGACAATTACGATGACAACAAAGGCTATGGCGATGATTATGATGATGAAGACTACGATGATGATTATGACGACAAAGGCTATGGCAGCAAAGGTTACGGAGACGATGATTATGACGATGATGTATATGACCGGAAAAAGTCCCGCAAGAAAAAAGGCGGCGAAGATGTAAATCCAGGTATGCGTAAGCTTATGAAGATTCTTATGGTTGTTGTCGTGATCATTATTCTGTTCGTTGTTGTCTTTGCAATCGGCAAAGCTACCGGTATCTTCAAAGGATTTAATTCCGGAGTTACAGCAGAAGAGACAGACAGCAAAGTAAAAGTTCCGAATGTTGTTGGAATGACAGAAGAAGATGCAAAAGCAGCGCTGAACAAAAAAGGACTTGGATGTCATGTCACATATGAAGAATCTGATAAATATGAAAAAGGTAAAGTCTGCGAGCAGAAGACAGAAGCCGGAACAAAAGTAGCGAAGAATACAAGAATTAATATTGTTGTATCTTCAAAGAAGATAGAAGATACGATCCAGATACCGAATGTATCCGGTATGGATGAATCCGAAGCGCAGCGCACACTGGAAGAAAAAGGCCTTACAGTTGGATCTTCCCAGTTTGTATATAGCAGCCAGTATGATGAAGGCGAAGTTATCGGAACGGATCCGGCAGCAGGAACAAGTGTAACCGCAGATCAGGAAGTGGTAATGAAAGTCAGCAAAGGCTCTGAGAAGATTTCTGTGCCAAGTCTTGTAGGCAAGACGGATTCAGAAGCACAGTCTGCGATCAAGTCAGCAGGACTGAAAGTTGGGACGGTTACTTACCAGTACAGTGATGAGACGGAAAAAGGCTATGTTGTGTCTCAGTCTCCGTACAGCGGTAACAAAGTAAATGCCGGATCAACAGTAAATATTGTTGTCAGCAAAGGAAAGAAACCGGAGGATAAGATCACTGTCCAGAATTTCAGTGGCAGTGATGAAGAAGAACTGTTAAGCTGGGCTTCTGAGAATGGACTGAATGCAAGCAAACAGCGGAGCGAGTACAGTAGTAATTATGAAGAAGGAACGATTATTTCCATGACTCCTTCTTACGGAAAAGTATCCAAAGGATCAACCATCCGCTATGTCTTAAGCCTTGGACCAAAACCGGAAAGCAACAGTGGAAACAATGACGGAAAACAGGGCGATAACTAGCAGATAAGGACAGATTGCAGAAAATATGAATGGAAAGATTGTAAAAGGAATTGCCGGATTCTACTACGTTCACGTAGTAGAATCCGGTGTTTATGAATGTAAAGCGAAAGGAATTTTCAGAAAAGACAAGATTAAACCGCTGGTTGGTGATAATGTTGAACTGGAAGTTCTGGATAAAGAAGAAAAACTAGGAAATATCATTCGGATCCTGCCACGTCAGAATGAACTGATACGTCCGGCAGTTGCCAATATCGACCAGGCACTGGTCGTATTTGCAGTGTGTAAACCGAGTCCGCACTATAATCTGCTGGACCGTTTTCTCGTAATGATGGAAAGCAAAGGTGTACCGGTTGTTCTGTGCTTTAACAAAGAAGATATTGCCTGCGAAGAACAGATTGCCGAGATTGAAAGCATTTATCGTGACTGCGGTTATCCGTGTGTTTTTGCAAGTGCAAAAGAGGAGAAGAATATCGAAGAGATCCGTAAACTACTACAGGGAAAGACAACAGTGATTGCCGGACCATCAGGAGTCGGTAAATCTTCGATCATTAATATTTTACAGCCGGAAGCGAATATGGAGACCGGAGGCATCAGCCGAAAGATCGAACGTGGAAAACATACAACAAGACATTCTGAGTTGTTCCCGATAGATGAGGAATCCTATATTATGGATACCCCCGGATTTAGTTCTCTGTATGTGAATGATTTTGAAAAAGAAGAACTGAAATATTATTTTCCGGAATTTGAACCTTATGAAGGTGGATGCAAATATAATGGATGCGATCATATACACGAACCGGGCTGTGCAATAAAAGAAGCGGTAGAATCCGGGAAGATCCACGAAGTCCGTTATGAAGATTATAAAGAAATGTATGAGGAACTGAAGAATAAGAGGAGGTATTAGACATGGAGTACATTTTAGCACCGTCCATTTTGGCGGCAGATTTTAAGAACCTGGGGGAACAGATGAAACTGACAGAAGACAATGGGGCAAAATATATTCATTTTGATGTAATGGATGGAATGTTTGTGCCAAGTATCTCTTTTGGAATGCCGGTTTTAAAATCCATTCATGATGTGACAGGACAGGTGATGGATGCGCATTTGATGGTGAAAGAACCAATCCGCTATATCGAAGAATTTGAAAAATCAGGAGCAGATATCGTAACGATTCATCTGGAAGCATGTGAGGATGTGGAAGCAACGATTCAGAAGATTCGTGACTGCAACATGAAAGTCGGCTTATCCATCTGCCCGGAAACACCGGCAGAAGCAATCGAACATCTTCTTCCGAAAGTGGATATGTTACTGGTAATGAGCGTGCATCCGGGATTCGGAGGTCAGAAGTTCATTCCGGAATCGCTGGATAAGATCCGCAAGATCCGTGCCATGATCAATGAACAGGGACTTCAGGTGGATATTCAGGTAGATGGCGGTATTTATCTTACAAATGTCCGTGAAGTGCTGGATGCCGGAGCAAATATTATCGTAGCGGGTTCAGCTGTATTTGGCGGAGATCCGGGTGAAAATACAAAGAAATTTATGGAGATTTTAAAGGATTATGAATAAGAAAATCGTTATCGTCAGCGGGGGAGAGCTGAACGAGGAGTTTACACTTTCTGTTTTGAGGGAGGAAGCAGGATGTGTGATCGGTGTGGATCGGGGAATGGAATTTTTATACCATCATCAGATCATGCCGAGCTATATCGTAGGGGATTTTGACAGTGTGGATCAGACGATTGCCACATATTACCGTGACGAGACAGATGTTCCAATCCGTGAATTTAATCCGGTGAAGGATGCTTCAGATACAGAAATCGCAATTCGTCTCGCAATGACACTGGGGTGCAAAGAGATGATTATTCTTGGTGCAACTGGCGGCAGGATCGATCATCTCTGGGCAAATATACAGTCGCTTGCAATTCCATTTCAGGCAGGTGTGGAGGCGCAGATCCTAGATCCGCAGAATCGTATCCGGCTGATCGACGGAGATACTGTGATTAAAAAAGATGAGGCGTATGGTCCGTTCTTTTCAGTATTTCCACTTGGCGCGGAAGTATATCATTTCAATATCGAGGGCGCTAAGTATCCGCTCACCGATCATACACTGAGTCCATATGACAGTCTGTGTGTGAGCAACCAGTGGCTCGAAGATGAAGTGAAGATCAGCTTTATGAACGGAATCGTGATCTTGATGGAGACCAAGGATAAAGGACAAGATTAAGATGTTAAGTAAATCTTGGGTGCTGTATCTATTATGGCAGGAATTACCGAGTAGGGATATCAGAACGCAGAGTATGATATCCCTTAAATAATAAATTGTGGAAAAGGGATATACAATCGTATCCTAAATATAGAAAAGTGTCAGAGAAGGGATACCAGGATACAAAGCATGATATCCCTTAAATGCTAAAATTGCAAAAAGAGATATCGAAAATGTCTGCTACCCAGTTGGACGATGAAGCCAGAAAGGTTATGGAACAAATAAAGAGTATGCCCAGAGATATTCGCAGTAAGAAAAAGGCTGCTAAAGGGAGAAAGGAAATAAAATTTTATGCGTGATTTCATTAACAATTACTGGGAAAATAGCGGATTTACATTGAATTTGAAACCCTGGTGTGATAATCTATAAATTGCTATATCAGGGTTTCTTTTTATTTTGAAAGAACATGAGATAGCAGAAAAAGATTAATAAAAATCCTGAAACCAAAGGATAAAAAAGGAGAATATAAAATTATGAAACTGGGAATCGTAGGACTTCCAAATGTAGGAAAAAGTACATTATTTAACTCATTAACAAAAGCAGGAGCAGAGTCCGCAAACTATCCGTTCTGCACGATTGATCCGAACGTCGGCGTCGTTACCGTGCCGGATGAGAGACTGAACGTTCTGGGAGAGATGTATCATACAAAGAAGATCATTCCGGCGGCAATCGAATTTGTTGATATTGCGGGTCTTGTTAAGGGAGCATCCAAAGGAGAGGGACTTGGCAACCAGTTCCTTGCAAATATCCGTGAAGTAGATGCAATCGTACATGTTGTCAGATGTTTTGAGGATAGCAATATTGTACATGTAGACGGAAGTGTAGATCCACTGCGGGATATCGAGACGATCAATTTGGAACTGATTTTTTCTGATCTGGAGATCCTGGAGCGTAGAATTGCAAAGACTACAAAAGTTGCAAGAAATGACAAGACAGCAGCAAAAGAACTTGCGCTGTTAGAGAAGATCAAAGCACATCTGGAAGATAACCGTCTTGCGAAGACATTTGACGGAGCAGAAGATGAAGAAGAGGAAGAGTGGTTAAAGAGCTACAATCTTCTGACATACAAACCGGTTATTTATGCAGCAAATGTTGCAGAAGATGATCTGGCAGATGACGGAGCAAATAACAAGGGCGTGCAGGAAGTAAGAGAATACGCAGCAAAAGAGCAAAGTGAAGTATTTGTTGTATGTGCACAGATTGAACAGGAGATTGCAGAGCTGGATGATGATGAGAAGAAGATGTTCTTAGAAGATCTCGGATTAACAGAATCCGGACTGGAAAAACTGATCAAAGCCAGCTACAAACTGCTCAGACTGATCAGCTATCTGACAGCCGGCGAGCCGGAAGTCCGTGCATGGACGATTACAAAAGGAACAAAAGCACCGCAGGCAGCAGGTAAAATCCACACAGACTTTGAACGAGGATTTATCCGTGCAGAGGTTGTATCTTACGATGATCTGATGGAATGCGGAAGCCATACAGCAGCAAAAGAAAAAGGACTGATCCGCCTGGAAGGAAAAGATTACGTTGTCCAGGATGGAGACATCATGCTGTTCAGATTTAATGTTTAAGAGAAATAATAAAAGGAAAAGTTAAGAAGGGAAGAAAACAGAACATGCATAAAACCATTGATTTTCCCAATCTTGGTATCCACTTGAAAAATGTGGGCAATCACATTTCTATAGGCGGTTTTGATATTGCTTTTTATGGAATAATTATTGGTCTGGGGATTCTGGCAGGAATCCTGATCGCAGCAGCCGAAGCGAAACGGACGAAACAGAATTCGGAGACCTATTTTGATCTGACACTTTATGCAGTCGTATTTGCGATTATTGGTGCGCGCGCATATTATGTGGTATTTTCCTGGAATATGTACAAAAATGATCTGAAAAGCATCCTGAATATCCGGGAAGGCGGTCTGGCGATTTACGGTGGTGTGATTGCAGCTGTGATTACAGTTGTTGTATTTGCAAAAGTTAAGAAATTATCGGCGGCGGTGCTGTTCGATACTGCCAGCCTGGGACTGGTGGCAGGACAGATGATCGGACGCTGGGGTAATTTCTTCAACCGGGAAGCATTCGGAGAATATACGAATGGCTTATTCGCAATGAAACTTCCGACGGATGCAGTACGCCCGTCGGATATTACTGATTTAATGCGCAGACATATGCAGTACAAAAATGGAACGTCATACATTCAGGTGCACCCGACATTTCTGTATGAATCACTCTGGTGTCTGATGGTGCTGTTCATCATGCTGTTATACCGCAGACACAAAAAGTTTAATGGAGAGGTATTCTTAGTCTATCTGTTCGGATATGGGCTGGGACGCGTATGGATCGAGGGACTCAGAACAGATCAGTTACTGTTTCCGGGCACATCGATTCCGGTATCGCAGGTACTTGCAGGAGCGCTTGTAATTGTTTCGGCATCACTGATTATATTCTGGCATATCCGGCAAAAAAGAATGGAAAATGAACAGGTTGTACAGGAAAAGGAACAAAATAACAGAGAGAATTACTAGACTTTTAAATATAATCGGACTATAATAAATATACACGTCAAAATACAGTGATATGTACAAAATTTAAGGAGGAACAACAAAAATGGCAAGAAAAATGAAGACCATGGATGGTAACCAGGCTGCAGCTCATGCATCATATGCATATACAGAAGTTGCTGCAATTTACCCTATCACACCATCATCTGTTATGCCAGAACATGTAGATGAATGGGCAACAGAAGGAAGAAAGAACATATTTGGACAGACTGTTCAGGTAACAGAGATGCAGTCAGAGGCAGGTGCTGCAGGAGCTGTACACGGATCTCTTTCCGCTGGAGCTTTAACAACAACATTTACAGCATCTCAGGGATTATTGTTGATGATTCCTAACTTATATAAAGTAGCTGGAGAACAGCTTCCGGGTGTATTTAACGTATCTGCTCGTGCACTTGCTAGTCATGCACTGAACATTTTCGGAGATCACTCAGATGTTTACGCCTGTCGTCAGACTGGTGCTGCAATGCTTTGCGAATCCAGTGTACAGGAAGTAATGGACTTAACACCAGTTGCACACTGTGCAGCATTAAAAGGAAAACTTCCATTCATCAACTTCTTTGATGGATTCCGTACTTCTCACGAGATCCAGAAAATTGAGACATGGGATTACGAAGATCTGAAAGATCTGGTAGATATGGATGCAATCGATGAGTTCAGAAATCATGCACTGAATCCAAATCATCCATGCCAGAGAGGTTCTGCTCAGAACCCGGATATTTTCTTCCAGGCAAGAGAAGCATGTAACCCATATTATGATGCTATGCCGGCAATCGTTCAGGAGTACATGGATAAAGTTAATGCTAAGATCGGAACAGATTACAAACTGTTTAACTACTACGGAGCTGCTGATGCTGAGAAAGTTATCATCGCTATGGGTTCTGTATGTGATACAATTGAAGAGACAATCGATTACTTAACAGCAGCAGGCGAGAAAGTCGGAGTTGTTAAAGTACGTCTGTACAGACCATTCTGCGCACAGGCACTCATCGATGCAATTCCGGATACTGTTAAATACATCAATGTACTTGACAGAACAAAAGAGCCAGGAGCACAGGGAGAGCCATTATACCTCGATGTTGTTTCTGCATTAAAAGGATCTAAATTCGATGCAATTCCGGTTAACGGAGGACGTTACGGATTAGGATCTAAAGATACAACACCTGCACAGATCGTTGCAGTATTTGAGAACGCAGACAAAGACAGATTTACAATCGGTATCAACGATGATGTTACAAATCTTTCTCTTGAAGTTGGTGCACCACTGGTTACAACACCGGAAGGAACAATCAACTGTAAGTTCTGGGGACTTGGAGCTGACGGTACCGTAGGAGCTAACAAGAACTCTATTAAGATTATCGGTGACAATACAGATATGTATGCACAGGCTTACTTCGATTATGACTCTAAAAAGTCTGGCGGTGTTACAATGTCTCACTTGCGTTTCGGTAAGAAGCCAATCAAATCTACTTACCTGATCCACAAGGCAAACTTTGTAGCATGTCACAACCCATCTTATGTTAATAAATACAATATGGTTCAGGAATTAGTTGACGGAGGAACATTCCTTCTGAACTGTTCATGGGATATGGAAGGTCTTGAGAAACATTTACCGGGACAGGTAAAAGCATTCATTGCTGACCATAATATCAAATTCTACACAATTGATGGTATCAAGATTGGTAAAGAGATCGGACTTGGCGGACGTATCAATACAGTCCTTCAGTCAGCATTCTTCAAACTGGCATCTATCATTCCGGAAGAAGAAGCAATCGATCTGATGAAGAAAGCAGCAAAAGCTACGTACGGAAGAAAAGGTGACAAGATTGTACAGATGAATTACGATGCAATCGATGCCGGTGCAAAACAGGTTGTTGAGATTGAAGTTCCGGAATCTTGGAAATCTTGTGAAGACGAAGGATTATTCACACCGGAAGTTAAAGGTGGAAAAGATGACGTTGTAGCATTTGTTAAGAATGTTCAGTCTAAAGTAAATGCACAGGAGGGTAATAACCTGCCGGTATCTACATTTACAGATTATGCAGATGGTTCTACACCGTCAGGTAGTGCAGCATATGAGAAACGTGGTATCGCAGTAGATATCCCGGTATGGCAGTCAGAGAACTGTATCCAGTGTAACCGTTGTGCATACGTTTGTCCGCATGCAGTTATCCGTCCGGTAGCTCTTACAGAGGATGAACTTGCAAAGGCTCCGGAAGGAACAAAAGCAATTGATATGATTGGTATGCCTGGAATGAAATTCACAATGACTGTATCAGCTTATGACTGTACAGGATGTGGATCTTGTGTAAACGTTTGCCCAGGTAAGAAGGGTGAGAAAGCTCTTGTTATGGCAAACATGGAAGAGAATGCTAAAGAACAGGATGTATTTGACTTCGGACGTGAGATCGAAGTAAAACCAGAAGTTGTAGCTAAATTCAAAGCTAACACTGTTAAGGGAAGCCAGTTCAAACAGCCACTGCTTGAGTTCTCAGGAGCTTGTGCAGGATGTGGAGAAACTCCTTATGCAAAATTGATCACTCAGTTATTCGGTGACAGAATGTACATCGCTAACGCAACAGGATGTTCTTCTATCTGGGGTAACTCTTCACCGTCTACACCATATACAATCAACGAGAAAGGACAGGGACCGGCTTGGTCTAACTCACTGTTCGAAGACAACGCAGAGTTTGGATATGGTATGTTGCTTGCTCAGAAAGCAATCAGAAAGAGACTGAAAGAAGAAGTAGAAGCTGTAGCTGCAAGCGACAAGGCTTCAGAGGCAGCAAAAGCTGCTTGCCAGGAATACCTGGATACATTTAACTGCGGAGTTACAAACGGAGATGCTACAGACAAATTAGTTGCAGCATTAGACGGATGTGACTGTGATACATGCAAAGATATTGTTAAAAACAAAGACTTCCTTGCTAAGAAATCCCAGTGGATCTTCGGTGGTGACGGATGGGCTTACGATATCGGATTCGGTGGAGTTGACCACGTGTTAGCAAGTGGTGAAGACATCAACGTCATGGTATTCGATACAGAAGTTTACTCTAATACAGGTGGACAGTCTTCTAAAGCTACTAAGACTGGTGCTACAGCTCAGTTCGCAGCAGGCGGAAAAGAAACTAAGAAGAAAGACCTTGCAAGCATGGCAATGAGCTACGGATATGTATACGTTGCACAGATTGCTATGGGTGGAGACTTCAACCAGACTGTTAAAGCAATTTCAGAGGCTGAGGCTTATCCGGGACCATCACTGATCATTGCATACGCTCCATGTATCAACCATGGTATCAAGAAAGGTATGAGCAAAGCTCAGACAGAGGAACAGTTGGCAGTAGAATGTGGATACTGGAACAACTTCAGATTCAATCCTGCAGCAGAAGGCAATAAGTTCACTCTGGACAGCAAAGAGCCTAAGGAAGAAGATTATCAGGCATTCCTTGACGGAGAAGTTCGTTACAATGCCCTGAAGAGAGCTAATCCGGAGAAGGCTGCAAGACTGTTCGCTAAGAACGAGGCTGAGGCTATGGAAAGATATGATTATCTGAAGAAACTGATCACTCTGTACGGAGAAGAATAAGATTTGACAAGAAAATCATAAAGCATATAAGAATGTGGCAGTCATTTATGGCTGCCACATTTTTGCATGTTATAGCGACGAGGAAAATCTGCCATTCTTGCGTGGCAGATTTTGACGATCACTGATAAAAAAATAATAGTTGTTGACATCAGCGAAGAAAAATGTAAAAATAGAGAATGTGAATAACAGAACTTGATAGAGGTGCGGATTTCATCAGTAAGGAAGAACGATAGTTTGGAAGACTGTTCTTTCAGAAAGGGGGATTTGCCGAAGGAGTCAGATATTCCGGATCTGATTTCTGGGACGCAGACAGAAGATGTTGCGTACTGTCACAGGAATGTGGAGCGCTATCACAGTATGAGAGTCGAAGAAGAGAATTTATATTTGAGAATTGACGATTATGCCATGAACGCGCAGAAAAGATGTGTTGTTCATGGTATTTTTTTGGCAAATAAAAGGAAGAAAAGAGAGGAAAAAAGATGAGAGCAAGAAAAAAAGTCTGGATGACAACCATGCTGTTGACTTTATCTGTTTTAGGAAGTTCACTGACAGTATTTGCTTCAGATGGAAAAGCAAAATATGTACCGGATATGTATGCGTCGATATATTCGTTAATTCCACCGGTGGTGGCAATCGTGCTTGCATTAATTACAAAGGAAGTGTACAGTTCCCTGTTTGTTGGTATTTTAATCGGAGGTGTTTTTTGGTCAGGGTTCCGGTTTGAGAAGACAATCACCCATGTATTCCAGGATGGTATCGTAGGAGTGCTGTCTGACAGCTATAACGTTGGTATTTTAGTATTTTTAGTTGTACTTGGAATTATGGTATGTATGATGAACAAAGCCGGAGGATCAGCAGCGTTTGGACGTTGGGCAAGTAAACACATTAAAACAAGAGTAGGTGCACAGCTTACAACAATTTTACTTGGAGTACTGATCTTCATTGATGATTATTTTAACTGTCTGACAGTCGGAAGTGTTATGAGACCGGTAACGGATCAGCATAATGTATCCAGAGCAAAGCTGTCTTATCTGATCGATGCAACTGCAGCGCCGGTTTGTATCATTGCACCGATTTCTTCATGGGCAGCGGCAGTAACCGGATTTGTAAAAGGAGAAGACGGATTTTCAATCTTTATCCGTGCAATTCCTTATAATTTCTATGCGATCCTGACAGTTGTAATGATGGTAGCAATCGTAGTCCTGAAGTTTGATTACGGCCCGATGAAACTGCATGAGAAAAATGCAGTAAAAGGCGATCTGTATACGACAGAAGACAGACCATATGCAACAGCAGAAAATGAGATGGAAGAAGGAAAGGGAAACGTAATCGACCTTGTTCTTCCGATTCTTGTATTGATCGTATGTTGTATTATCGGAATGATCTATACCGGTGGTTTTTTCAGTGGAACCGGGTTTGTGAAAGCATTTTCGGGAAGTGATGCATCGGTTGGACTGATGCTTGGAAGTTTCTTCGCATTTATTATTACAGTTATCTTTTATGCAGTGCGAAGAGTATTATCTTTCAGCGATTCCATGTCCTGTGTACCGGAAGGATTTAAGGCGATGGTTCCGGCTATCCTGATCCTGACATTTGCATGGACTTTAAAGGCAATGACAGACAGCCTTGGGGCAGCTGAATTTGTTGCAAATGGAATGCAAAAAGCAGCCGGAGGACTGGTAAGTCTACTGCCTGCAATTATCTTCCTGGTAGGATGTTTCCTTGCATTTGCAACCGGAACTTCATGGGGAACTTTCGGAATCCTGATTCCGATTGTTGTAGCTGTATTTTCGGGAACGAATGAGCAGATGATGATCATCTCTATTTCAGCATGTATGGCTGGAGCTGTATGCGGAGACCACTGCTCACCGATTTCCGATACGACGATCATGGCGTCGGCGGGTGGCCAGTGTAATCATGTCAATCATGTAACGACACAGCTTCCGTATGCGATTACAGCAGCGATTGTTTCATGCGTATCTTATGTAATCGCCGGATTTGTGAGAAATCCATTTATCTGTCTGCCGGTTTCTATCGTGCTGATGATCGGCACACTGCTGGTGATTCGCCAGGTTACACGAGAGCCGGATTATGGTGATCTGAGCAAATATTAAACGAAAACCAGATAAGGGATATAGAAAAGTGAGGTGATATCGCCTCACTTTTGTTATTTCTTTGTATAGAAAGAAAAAAGATGGTATAATAATCAGATAGAGTGTGCAATGAAAGGAGTCGAAGAGAGCTTATATGAATAAAAATGATGTGAAGGCTTATGAATTACTGCAGACAAAGGAATTAAAAGGAATCCATTCTGTGGGATATTTACTCAGACATAAAAAAAGTGGGGCGAGAGTCCTTTTAATAGAGAATGATGATGACAACAAAGTGTTTCAGATCGGATTTCGTACACCACCGTCGGACAGCACCGGTGTACCACATATTATGGAACATTCTGTATTGTGTGGATCAAAGAATTTCCCGGCAAAAGATCCATTTGTAGAACTGGTAAAAGGATCATTGAATACATTTCTGAATGCGATGACATATCCGGACAAGACCGTATATCCAGTCGCAAGTTGCAACGACAAAGACTTTCAGAACCTGATGCATATTTATATGGATGCTGTGCTTTATCCGAATATTTATAAGCATGAGGAGATATTCTGCCAGGAAGGCTGGAGCTACCGGATGCCTTCAAAAGATGAGCCGCTGACGTATAATGGTGTCGTATACAATGAGATGAAAGGTGCATTTTCCTCTCCGGAAGGTGTGCTGGATCGAGTAGTACTGAATACATTGTTTCCGGATACATCCTATGCAAATGAATCCGGTGGAGATCCGGACGTGATTCCGGAACTGACTTATGAACAGTTCCTTGATTTCCACAGAACTTATTATCATCCATCCAACAGCTATATTTATCTGTATGGAAATATGGATATGGCAGAGAAGCTGAACTGGCTGGATGAGATGTATCTGAGCAAATTTGAAGCGAAAGAGATCGATTCAGCAATCCGCCTGCAGAAGCCGTTTGCAGAGATGGCTGAAAAGGAGCTAACGTACTCTATCGGCAGTGAGGAGTCGGAAGAAGAGAATACCTTCCTGTCTTATAATAAAGTTATTGGAACAAGTCTTGATCCGAAGCTATATCTTGCTTTTGAGATTCTGGATTATGCATTGTTATCAGCGCCGGGTGCACCGCTGAAACAGGCATTGACGGACGCAGGAATCGGAAAAGATATTATGGGATCTTATGACAATGGTATTTATCAGCCGATCTTTTCTGTAATTTCTAAAAATGCAAATGCAGACCAGAAGGAAGCATTTGTTGCGAAGATTGAAGATGTGTTTACAGATCTTGTTAAGAATGGAATTGATAAGAAAGCGTTGGAGGCGGGGATTAATTATCAGGAATTTCGTTATCGTGAAGCGGATTTTGGAAATTATCCGAAAGGACTTATGTATGGCTTACAGATGATGGACAGCTGGCTGTATGATGACAATGAACCGTTCATGCATATTGAAGCACTGGATACATTTGAATTTCTGAAAGAACAGATCGGGACCAGGTATTATGAAGAACTGATCCAAAAATACATCCTTGATAATACGCATGGTGCGGTCGTAGTTGTAAAACCGGAGAAGGGACGCACAGCAAAACTGGAGAAAGAATTAGAAGATAAACTGGAATCATATAAGCAGAGTTTAAGTGAAGAGGAGCAGGAACAGCTGGTTGTAAATACGAAGGCACTGGAAACTTACCAGTCAGAAGAAGATTCGCCGGAAGATCTGGAGAAGATACCGGTTTTAAAAAGAGAAGATATTTCCAGAAAAATCCAGCCGATTATTAATGAAGAGATGAGGCTTGCGGATGTGCCGGTTATTTTCCATGAAATTGAAACGAACGGAATTGGATATGCAGATATTCTCTTTGATATGTCGGATGTGCAGGAGGAAGACCTTCCGTATGTTGGTATTTTACAGTCAGCGCTTGGCGTGATCGATACGAAGAAACATGGATATGGAGAACTTTTTAATGAGATTAACATGCATACTGGTGGTATTGCAACATCATTGGAATTATACAATGATGTTACAAAAGTAAAGGAAAAGGAATTTAAAGCTACATTTGAGATCAAAACGAAAGCCTTATATGACAAGCTCCCGTTTGCATTTGATATGATGAGTGAGATCCTGACAGAGTCCTGCCTGGATGATACAAAGCGTATGAAAGAAATCCTTGCCATGTTAAAATCCAGACTTCTGATGAAGTTCCAGTCTTCCGGGCATACAACGGCAGCACTTCGTGCATTGTCTTATGCATCTCCGTCAGCGAAACTTAAAGATATGACAAATGGCGTAGATTTCTTCCGCAAGGTAGACTGGCTGGATACACATTTTGAAGAAGAGAAAGAACATTTATCGGAAAAATTAAAAGAACTGTCAGTGAAGCTGTTCCGGGCAGATCGTATGATGCTTAGTTACACAGCCGCAGGCGAAGGTTTGAAGGGCTTTGAAAAAATGGTACAGTCTCTGAAAGACAGATTGTATACAGAGCCGGTGGAAGAGACACCGTGCATTATTCACTGTGAGAAGAAGAACGAAGGATTCCGTACTGCTTCCAAAGTACAGTATGTGGCAAAAACCGGTAATTTTATTGAACGGGGAGAAGAATATACAGGAGCATTACAGATATTAAAAGTAATCTTAAGTTATGAATATCTGTGGCAGAATATCCGTGTAAAAGGTGGTGCATATGGCTGTATGAGCAACTTTAACCGTATCGGTGAAGGTTATTTTGTCTCTTACCGTGATCCGAATCTGAAGCGGACACTGGATGTGTATGAAGGTGTTGTAGATTATGTGAAGAATTTTACAGTTTCTGACCGTGATATGACGAAATACATTATCGGAACGATGAGCAATCTGGATCAGCCGATGACGCCTTCTGCAAAAGGTGAACGTTCCATGAATCTTTATATGAATAAAGTAAACGAAGACATGGTTCGGAAAACAAGAGAAGAAGTACTGGATGCAACGCAGGAGGATATCCGCAGGCTGGCACCGGTACTGGAAGCAATCCTTTCGGCAGAGCAGATCTGTGTTATTGGAAGTGAAGAAAAGATTGAAGAAGCAAAAGACCTGTTCCAGACAGTGACAAGTTTCCAGAATGAAGGGGAAAAGGAAGATGAATAATAAATATAAATCAGGATTTGTAACTCTGATCGGACGTCCGAATGTTGGAAAGTCCACACTAATGAATTATCTGATCGGCCAGAAGATCGCGATCACATCCAAGAAACCGCAGACGACAAGAAACCGGATTCAGACTGTACTTACAAGAGAAGATGGACAGATTATTTTCGTCGATACACCAGGAATCCACAAAGCAAAAAATAAACTTGGAGAATATATGGTAAATGTTGCAGAACGGACGTTAAATGAAGTAGACGTTGTTCTATGGCTTGTAGAACCGACAACATTTATCGGAGCAGGAGAGCAGCATATTGCCAGCCAGCTTAAGAAGGTAAAGACGCCGGTTGTACTTGTTATCAATAAAACAGACAGTGTAAAGAAAGAAGATATCTTACCTGCAATTGCAGCATATAAAGATGTGTATGATTTCGCTGACATCGTGCCGGTGTCAGCAAGGAGCGGAGATAACACGGAAGAGTTGTTGAAAGTAGTGATGAAATATCTTCCTTACGGACCACAGTTCTATGATGAAGATACGATTACAGACCAGCCGGAGCGTCAGATCGTAGCTGAACTGATCCGTGAGAAAGCACTGCACAGTCTGAATGAAGAGATTCCACATGGAATCGCAGTTGCGATTGATCAGATGAAAAAACGCGGAAAAGTTATGCATATTGACGCAACGATTATCTGTGAGAGAGATTCGCACAAGGGGATAATTATTGGAAAACAAGGAAATATGTTGAAAAAAATCGGAAGTACTGCCCGTTATGAGATTGAAAAAATGCTGGATTGCCAGGTAAATCTCAAGCTTTGGGTAAAAGTAAAGAAGGACTGGAGAGACAGTGAGTTTTTGATGAAAAATTTTGGATACCGGGAAGAAGAATAGGAAAGGGTATCTTCTGGAGAACCTAATCTGTAAATACCAGATGAGGTGAGAAGATGGAAGAAATGTACTGGGACCGTTTCCGGAAGACGGGGAAGATAACCGATTATTTATATTACCGGGGCATGCAAATCTGTGCATGTGCAGAGAAAGAACAGAACCGGAAAGGTGAGAAAGAATATGAATCAGATTACGGTGACAGGCATGGTGCTTGCTCAGACGTCGATAGGAGAATATGACAGACGTGTAGTAATTCTGAGTAAAGAAAGGGGCAAGATCGCAGCATTTGCCAGAGGCGCGAGAAGACCAAACAGCGCACTGGTCGGTGTGACAAGCCCTTTCTCTTTTGGACAGTTTACTGTATATGAAGGGCGTACATCGTATACGCTGGTGTCGGCGTCCATTTCCAATTATTTTGAAGAACTGCGCACGGATGTAGAGGGCGCTTATTATGGCTTTTATTTTATGGATTTAGCAAATTATTATGCGAGAGAAGCCAGTGATGAGACTTTGTTACTGAAGCTTTTATATCAGACATTTCGTGCACTTGTGAATACCAGAATCCCGAATCAGCTGATCCGTTATATTTATGAATTAAAGGTCATCAGTATTAATGGAGAAGGGCCGCAGGTGTTTGAATGTATCGGTTGCGGGGACAGAGAACAGGAGAAAGTATTCAGTATCCGCCGTGGTGGTCTTTTATGCCGACAGTGTGCCGCTCATGTGACGGACGGAAGAAAACTGAGTGCTTCTACGCTGTATGCAATGCAGTATATCATAGCCTCACCTGTGGAGAAGCTTTATACGTTTCTTGTGAAGGAAGATGTGCTGAAAGAGCTGGGAGACGTTGTGACAGCGTATATGGCAGAGTATCTTGGAAAATCATTTAAGTCACTGGAGATTCTGGAGACGTTGATTATGTAAATTGAAAATCGCCTGGATCTGAAAAGGATCCGGGCGATTTTGGCGACAGGGGAAATATTTATTCTGGAACCAAGAGCTCCATAACCATTTCCGTTAAAGTCAACTCTTAAGAATTCACTGTAAGCACCATCTGCCGGTTTTACAGTCGTTTCGATATCAGATGCTGTCAACTGTGCAGTATCTGCGATTCCGGAATCTGTTCCAGTCTGGCGTGCACTAAAGGTAAAAGAATCGGTAGAAGCATTGTAAGCAGCTGTTTTCAGACCGTTTGTGTTCTCTGTTACATTGGCTTTCAGATTATCATAAGCACTTAAATCCTTCTTGAAAAAATAGTAGTTAGCTTACGCTAACAAAAAGAATAACAGCTATTGAGAAAAGTCGCAATAAAATACAGAGAAAATGAGAGATGTTATCAAAATACAACTTAGCCTTGGCAGATAGGAAAAAAAAATATACAATAAGAGAGTTGAACAGATAAGACCGCGGATAACAGAAGGAATTCGTTGAATGATAAAAATAAAGAGGATTATATAAATATGAAAAAACAGGAATATATATACAGATGTATGCAAAAATATGTGAAACGGGCAGCGGCGGTATTCGTAATCGGATGTATGGTGACGGGACTTGCGACCGGCTGTAGTACAAATGGCAAATCAAAAGGCAGTCAGGCATCTCTTTTAAAAGAACAGACAAGAGAAGTATTTGCGATGGACACTTATATGACACTCAAAGCATATGGCAAAAATGCCGGAAAAGCGCTGGATGCTTCTGTGAAAGAGATTGAACGGATTGAAAATCTGGTATCTACCGGGAAGAAGACGAGTGAGATTGCCAGGATCAATCAGAATGGTTCAGGAAAAGTTTCTGAAGATACGATGAAATTGATCTTAAGATCAAGAGAGTTATATGAAGATACAGACGGCGCATTTGATATCACTGTGTATCCGGTGATGGAAGCATGGGGATTTACGACAGAAAAATACCGGATACCGGGCAAAACAGAACTTCAGAAACTTCTTGCCAATATGGATGCAGATAAAATTATCTGTGATGAGAAGAAAGGTACTGTAAAACTGGATCAAAAAGGAATGAAGATTGATCTTGGAGGAATTGCCAAAGGATATACTTCCGGCCGCGTTATGGAGATCATGAAAAAATATGGCGTGAAAAATGCCGTAATCAGCCTTGGCGGCAATGTACAGACGCTGAACAGCAAGCCGGATGGTTCCGCATGGCAGATTGCCGTGGAAGATCCACAAGACAAATCCAGTTATATTGGAGTATTGTCTCTTCGAAATCAGGCGGCGATTACATCGGGTGGCTATGAACGTTATTTTGAAAAGAATGGAAAGAAATATCATCATATCATTGATCCGAAGACCGGATATCCGTCAGAAAATGGATTGTCTTCGGTTACGATCGTTTCAAAAGATGGAACGCTTGCAGATGGACTGTCAACCTCGCTCTTTATTATGGGCAGAAAGAAAGCAACAACTTACTGGAAGAAACATACACAGGCATTTGATACTGTTATGGTGGAAGATGACGGAACAATCTGGGTGACGGAAGGAATTGCAGATGTGTTTTCCGGTGACAGTGGATTCAAAGTTATTCACAAATAAAGAAAAGGATAGGGTAGAGTATGAAAATTCTGAAAAAATTACAGATGATAAAACCGGTACTTCCGGCAATGTTACTTGGAATTTTCGTTATAGTGGCTGTCACCGGATACAGACCGGATGCAGGAACAGATTCCGATGGAGGAAGTTGGGTGCATAAGATTCTGGCAGCAGGAAAGCAAACGACAGAGTCCCAGACAGTGAAAGCCGGGAAAAAGGTAAAGGTTTTGATCTAAAAGATGGAAAATACACAGGCTCTGCAAATGGATATGGTGGAAAGATCACGGTGACCGTAACGATCAAGAATAAAAAGATTGTGAAGATACACATTGACAGCTCGCCGGGAGAAACGACTTCTTTCTTCAATCGTGCAAAAACGCTGACAGATCTGATGCTCCGGCAGCAGAGTACTGATGTAGATGCAGTATCAGGAGCAACCTACAGTTCCAAAGGAATTATCGGTGCAGTGAAAAATGCGTTGTATGGAACAAAATCGACAACGAAACAGGCGCCTGCATCTTTCGGGGGAAAAGGCAAGGCGAAAAAGGTCGCAAAGGTTACAGAAACCGGCAACTGTTTTCAGCATGTTCTGCTGTCCGGCGAATGTTTTGCATGTGGAAAATGTGCAGAACGGTGTCCGAGAAGAAATGCAGAACGACCGTTTCCGGGAAAATACTTGAAAAGCAAATAGTAAAAATGTATAATAAGGTACAATTACTATATTATAGAAGGCGAGGATAAGGGATATGGTAGAGAAAACTATGGACAAAATCGTAGCACTGGCAAAATCAAGAGGATTTGTATATCCGGGATCAGAGATTTACGGCGGGCTTGCGAATACATGGGACTATGGTAATCTTGGAGTAGAACTTAAGAACAATGTAAAGAAAGCATGGTGGCAGAAGTTTGTACAGGAGTCTCCATACAATGTTGGTGTGGACTGTGCAATTCTGATGAACCCACAGACATGGGTAGCAAGTGGACATCTTGGAGGATTCAGTGATCCTCTTATGGATTGTAAAGAGTGTCATGAGCGTTTCCGTGCAGATAAGATTATTGAGGACTATGCACATAAGAACGGGCTGGATATTCCGGACAGCATTGACGGATGGAGTCATGAGCAGATGGAAGGCTACATTGCAGACCATAACATTCCATGTCCGACCTGTGGAAAGCATAATTTTACAGAGATCCGTGAGTTCAACCTGATGTTTAAGACATTCCAGGGCGTAACAGAAGATGCAAAAAATGTTGTTTATTTAAGACCTGAGACAGCACAGGGAATTTTTGTAAACTTTAAGAATGTACAGCGTACATCCAGAAAGAAACTTCCATTTGGTATCTGCCAGATTGGTAAGTCATTCCGTAATGAAATTACACCTGGTAACTTTACTTTCCGTACAAGGGAGTTTGAGCAGATGGAGATGGAATTCTTCTGTGAGCCGGATACAGACCTTGAATGGCATGCATATTGGAAGAAGTTCTGTCTTGACTGGTTAGAGCAGCTTGGCTTAAAAGAAGAAGAAGTCCGTTATCGTGATCACGATCCGGAAGAGCTGAGCCATTACAGTAAAGCGACAACAGATATTGAATTCCTGTTCCCGTTCGGATGGGGAGAGTTATGGGGTATCGCAGACCGTACAGATTTCGACCTGACACAGCATCAGAATGTATCTAAACAGGATATGACTTATTTTGATGATGAGAAAAAAATCAAATATATTCCATATGTTATCGAACCGTCACTTGGAGCAGACCGTATGGTACTTGCATTCCTTTGCAGTGCTTATGATGAGGAGAATATCGGAACAGAAGAGAAGCCGGATGTCCGTACAGTACTTCATTTCCATCCGGCACTTGCACCGATTAAGATTGGTATCCTTCCGTTGTCCAAGAAACTGAATGAAGGCGCAGAGAAAGTATATGAGATTTTAAGAAAGAAATATAACTGCGAATATGATGACCGTGGAAATATCGGTAAACGCTACCGTCGTCAGGATGAGATTGGAACACCATTCTGTGTAACTTACGATTTTGATTCTGAGGAAGACGGAGCAGTTACTGTTCGTGATCGTGATACGATGGAACAGGAGAGAATTAAGATCGAAGATCTGGAAGCTTATTTCGCAGAGAAGTTTGAGTGGTAAGATTTAATAAGAGAATGCGTGGTTTCATAGAAAATCGTTAATAGAAAGGCTGCGGCATCTGATAAGATGCCACAGCCTTTCTGGCACTGTTAATGATAAAGGGAAGGCACTTGCCTGTGCAAGTCCTTCCCGACTGATAATCAAACCTAAGTAATTGTTTTAGATGTTTGCTTCTTTACTATAACGTTCTGGATGAAGTCTTCTGTCACGGAGCTCAGCAGCGGCTGTAAACAGAACGTCTGTAGAGGAGTTCAGACCTGTCTCACAAGAATCCTGGATTACACCAACAATGAAGCCGACACCAACAACCTGCATTGCAATATCAGAAGAGATACCAAACAGGCTGCATGCCATAGGAATCAGAAGCAGAGAACCACCGGCAACTCCGGAAGCTCCGGCAGCGCTGAGTGCGGCAAGAACACACATGATCAGTGCAGTTCCAAAGTCTACAGATACACCAACTGTATTGGCTGCGGATAATGCCATAACAGAGATTGTAATAGCAGCTCCAGCCATGTTGATTGTTGCACCAAGAGGAATGGATACGGAGTATGTATTCTCATCCAGTTCCATCTCTTCACAAAGCTCCATGTTAACTGGAATATTGGCTGCAGAACTTCTGGTGAAGAATGCAGTGATAAAGCTTCTTACCAGACATTTGAATACAAGCGGATATGGATTCTTGCGTGAGCAGAAGAATACGATCAGTGGATTCATAATCAGTGCTACAAATGCCATACTTCCAACAAGTACAAGAATCAGTCTTCCGTAAGATAATAATGCCTTGAGTCCGGATTCGGAAATAACATTGAAAATCAGTCCCATGATTCCGAACGGAGCACAGCTGATTACCCATTTTACTGCGGTTGACAGAGCATTGGAAAAATCATCTAACAGATTCTTTGTTGCAGGAGATGCAGCTTTGAGTGCGATACCAAAGATACATGCCCATGCAAGAATACCGATATAATTCGCATTTACGATAGAAGCAATCGGATTGGACACAACATTGAGCAAAAGATTCTTTAATACTTCGCCTACTCCGCTCGGAGGAGTAACATCTTCTGTGGCTGCTTTTCCAAGAGTTAAAGTAACTGGGAAAAGACGGCAGGCTATAACTGCAACAAGTGCTGAGAAAAGGTTACCAAGCATATAAAGAGCTACGATAAAGCCCATGTTTGTCTTCTGCCCCTCGCCCATGTGAGCAAGTGCGCTCATAACAAGAAAGAAGACAAGAAGCGGAGCAATCGCTTTTAAAGCTCCGACAAATAAATCTCCAAGAATTGCAATAACAGTTACTTTTGGAATGCAAAGCCCAAGAATGATACCAACGATCAGACCGCACAGGATTCTTAATACAAGGCTTATGCTGTTCCATTTCTGAATTAAGTTTTTCATAGATCCCTTCCTTTTGCAGGTAAAAACCTGCATCCTCTCTTTCTTTTGTAATATGTTCCCCGATAGATACATCGAGCATGGAGAAGTAGGCGGTTCTTCCGTAGTGCTTTTCCATGCTCAACCTGCTGTAACGGGTTTTATTATAAAGAATAGACTATGGTTTGTAAATAGATTTCACAGAAAAAACTGTTGAAAAAGACAAAAAAAACACATAAAATGTGAAAAAAATGTCAATGTGCACAAAAAAAGCAAGAAAAAAGTTGTATATAGAGAGAAGAGGTGTTATAATGAGACAGCAAAATAAAAATTGTCGGGGGGACAATAGAAAACGGGAGGTTTAATACTGTGAGCGTACAAAATGATGGAATGATGTGGGCACTTGTAAAAGAAAAACCAGAAGTTGGATTATGGATGAAGAGAGTTCCGATTCCGGAAGTGGGACCGAATGATGTGAAGATTAAGATCCACAAGACAGCAATCTGTGGAACAGACGTACATATTTATCAGTGGAATGACTGGGCACAGCATACAATTCCGGTCGGACTTACTGCAGGTCATGAATATGTAGGTGAAGTTGTAGAAGTAGGACCGGGTGTGAAAGGATTCAAGATCGGTGACCTGGTATCCGGAGAAGGACATATTACATGTGGTAAATGTCGTAACTGTCTGGAAGGACACAAAGAGAACTGCAAGGATGCCAAAGGTGTCGGCGTGAACAGAAACGGAGCATTTGCAGAATATCTCGTAATCCCTGCATCTAATGTATGGCCGTGCAATCCGAATATACCGGAAGAGATGTATGCAATTTTTGATCCGTTTGGTAATGCAACACATACAGCGCTGTCTTATGATATGCTTGGTGAAGATGTACTGGTTGCAGGTGCAGGACCAATTGGTATCATGGCAGCAGCAATTGCCAAATTTGCAGGTGCAAGACATGTTGTTGTAACAGATATGAACCAGTATCGTCTGGATCTGGCTAAGAAACTGGGTGCTACCAGAACAGTAAACTTAAAAGAAGAAAAATTATCCGATGTTTTAAAAGAAATCGGCATGACAGAAGGATTTGATGTGGGACTTGAGATGTCCGGATCACAGGCAGGTCTTCATGACATGATCCATAATATGAAGCACGGTGGTAACATAGCACTGCTTGGATTACAGAGAACAGATGCAACAGTAGACCTTGAGACAGTAATCTTCAACGGACTGAATATTCGTGGAATCTACGGAAGAAAAGTATGGGATACATGGTATAAGATGTCTACGATGTTACAGGCAGGTCTGGACATTTCCGAAATTATCACACATCGTTTTGATATCAAAGACTACGAAAAAGGTTTTGAGGCAATGATTTCAGGACAGTCTGGTAAAGTAGTTCTTGACTGGGCACATGTGAATGACTAAGAAGAGAGGTAGAGAAGAAAGATGGCACGTAAAGATGATATTTTAAATATTTATACAAAAGAAGTAGAAGGCATCAAAGAGGCAGGACTGTTTAAAGGAGAAGCTCCGTTTGTTTCTCCGCAGGGTGCACGTGTGACGATGGAAGATGGAAGAGAACTTCTGTGTATGTGTGCGAACAACTATCTGGGACTTGGAGACAATCCAAGACTGATCGAAGCTGCAAAGCGTACTTATGATGAGAAAGGATACGGAGTTGCATCTGTTCGTTTCATCTGTGGTACACAGGATATCCATAAAAAGCTGGAGAAGAAGATTTCTGATTTTTTAGGAACAGATGATACAATTTTATATTCTTCATGTTTCGATGCAAATGGTGGATTATTTGAGACAATCCTGACAGCAGACGATGCAGTTATCAGTGATGAGCTGAACCATGCATCTATCATTGACGGTGTACGTCTTTGCAAAGCAAAACGTTTCCGCTATAAGAATAATAACATGGAAGATCTGGAATCTAAGTTAAAAGAGGCAGATGAAGCCGGAGCAAGAATCAAACTGATCGCAACAGACGGTGTATTCTCAATGGACGGAATTATCTGTAACCTGAAAGGTGTATGTGATCTGGCTGACAAGTACAATGCACTTGTTATGGTAGATGACAGCCATGCTGTAGGATTTGTAGGAAAGACAGGACGTGGAACTGCTGAACATTGTGGAGTGGAAGGACGTGTAGATATTATCACAGGTACTCTTGGAAAAGCACTTGGTGGAGCATCCGGCGGATATACATCAGGACGTAAAGAGATCATTGACCTGCTTCGTCAGAGAAGCCGTCCGTACCTGTTCTCCAACTCTCTTGCACCGGCTATCGCAGGCGCAAGTATTGAACTTTTTGATATGTTAGATGAGAGTACAGAGCTTAGAGATCACCTGGAAGAAGTTACAGCTTACTACAGAAAAGAACTTGTAGATAATGGCTTTGATATTATTCCGGGAACTCATCCATGTGTACCGGTTATGTTATACGACGAGAAGACTGCAGCAGAATTTGCACAGCATATGATGGAAAAAGGTGTTTATGTTGTTGCATTCTCTTATCCGGTTGTTCCGAAGGGAAAAGCAAGAATCCGTACACAGGTATGCGCAAGCCATACAAAAGAAGATATTGATTTCATCGTAAAATGCTTCAAAGAAGTAAGAGAAGAGATGGGATTGAACAAATAATATGGTATAATCCGATATATCAGACCGGGCAGAGCAAAATTAACGTTTGCTCTGCCCGGTTTTTGTGTATAATAGACAGGGAAGGATTCCCTGTCTATTATACACTCCGTGAAGGTGTGCAGAAATTCGAAGAGGAAAATGTCTGCAAGACAGACTCGAATTTCGCACCAGGACTCTAGAGCGAGCCCTGAACAGAACAGGGAAGGATTCCCTGTCTATTATACACTCCGTGAGGGTGTGCAGAAATTCGAAGAGGAAGAATAACAACTTGTGGAAGGAGCTTAAAATTATGATACGAAAAAATGCATGGAAATCTTATACAGATAGCCAAAAACAAGAATTAAACACGATCAATGAAAAATATAAAGCATGTCTGAATGCCGGAAAAACAGAGCGCGAATGTGTGAAACTTGCAGTAAAAATGCTTGAAGAAAAAGGCTATCAGTCGCTGGAAACATATAAGACAGCAAATAATAAACTGAAAACCGGTGATAAGATTTATGCAGTATGTATGGGAAAAAGTATTGCAGCATTCCAGATTGGAAAAGAGCCGCTGGAAAACGGAATGAACATTCTCGGTGCACATATAGATTCACCGCGTATTGATGTAAAACAGAATCCGCTGTATGAAAATGAAGAGCTGGCTTATCTGGATACCCATTATTATGGCGGAATTAAGAAATATCAGTGGGTAACCCTTCCGCTGGCATTACACGGTGTTGTAGCAAAAAAAGATGGAACAGTTGTAGAAATCAGCCTTGGTGAAAAGGAAGACGATCCCGTATTTGTAGTGACAGATCTTCTGATCCATCTGGCGGGAAAACAGATGGAGAAAAAAGCGAGCGCTGTTGTAGAAGGTGAAAAACTGGATTTGCTGTTCGGAAGCTGTCCGGTAGAAGAAACCCCGGATCTGGACACAGAAGAAAAAGAAGCAGTAAAAGAAAATGTACTTCAGCTTTTAAAAGAATATTATGACGTAGAAGAAGAGGATTTTGTATCCGCAGAGCTGGAAATCGTACCGGCTGGGAAAGCAAGAGACTGTGGAATTGACAGAAGTATGATCCTTTCTTATGGGCAGGATGACCGTGTGTGTGCATTTACTTCATTATTTGCAATGCTGGATGTAGAAGAGACAGAGCGTACGGCATGCTGTATCCTGGTAGATAAAGAAGAAATCGGAAGTGTGGGTGCAACAGGTATGCATTCCAGATTTTTTGAAAATGTAATTGCTGAGCTGGTTACACTGGAAAGTAGCGAATCCGATCTGAAAGTGAGAAGAGCGCTGCAGAATTCCTGCATGTTATCTTCTGATGTAAGTGCGGCATATGATCCGATGTATGCAGAAGCCTTTGAAAAAAGAAGTTCGGCATTTTTCGCAAAAGGGCTTGTATTTAATAAATTTACCGGTGCAAGAGGAAAGAGTGGATCCAATGATGCCAATGCAGAATATCTTGCAAAGATCCGTCAGGTAATGGATGCGGGAGAAGTTGCATACCAGTTTGCTGAACTTGGAAAAGTAGATGAAGGTGGCGGCGGAACAATTGCATACATTATGGCAAACTACGGAATGCAGGTTATCGACAGTGGTGTTGCGGTACTCAGTATGCATGCGCCATGGGAAGTGACAAGCAAGGCAGATGTGTACGAAGCATACAGAGGATATAAAAGCTTTCTTATAAAAATGTAGTTTTGTGTCGTGAAAGTTAATGCTGACACTTGACGAATAATAGCAAAACCAGTAAAATAGATGTGCGACTTAGAAAAAATTAGTTTTAGGAGGTCATGACAAAATGGCAAAATGGGTTTATATGTTTACAGAAGGTAACGCAACCATGAGAAACCTTCTTGGTGGAAAAGGTGCGAACCTTGCTGAAATGACAAACTTAGGTCTTCCGGTACCACAGGGCTTCACAGTAACAACAGAAGCTTGTACACAGTACTACGAAGATGGCAGACAGATCAACGATGAGATCATGGGCCAGATTATGGAAGCAATCGACAAGATGGAAGGAATCACAGGTAAGAAATTCGGAGACAAAGAGAATCCGTTACTTGTATCTGTTCGTTCCGGAGCAAGAGCTTCTATGCCTGGTATGATGGATACAATCCTGAACCTTGGATTGAACGAAGAAGTTGTAGAGACACTTTCAAAAGCTTCTGGAAATCCACGTTGGGCTTGGGACTGCTACAGAAGATTCATTCAGATGTTCTCTGACGTAGTTATGGAAGTTGGTAAGAAATACTTCGAAGAGCTGATCGACAAGATGAAAGCTGACAGAGGTGTTAAACAGGACGTTGAACTGACAGCAGAAGATTTAAAAGAACTTGCTAACCAGTTCAAAGCAGAATACAAAGAGAAGATCGGTGCAGACTTCCCGTCTGATCCGAAGGAACAGTTAATGGAAGCAGTGAAAGCTGTATTCCGTTCATGGGATAACCCAAGAGCTAACGTATACCGTCGTGACAATGATATCCCGTATTCATGGGGAACAGCTGTTAACGTACAGATGATGGCATTTGGTAACATGGGAGATGACTGTGGAACAGGTGTTGCATTTACTCGTGACCCTGCTACAGGAGAGAATGGTCTGTTCGGTGAGTTCCTGACAAACGCTCAGGGCGAGGACGTTGTTGCCGGAGTTCGTACACCAATGCACATTTCTGAGATGGAAGAAAAATTCCCAGAGGCATTCGTACAGTTCAAACAGGTATGTGAGACACTGGAAAAACACTATAGAGATATGCAGGACATGGAGTTTACTGTAGAGCACGGTAAATTATACATGCTGCAGACACGTAATGGTAAGAGAACAGCGAAAGCTGCTCTGAAAATTGCTTGTGATCTTGTTGATGAAGGAATGAGAACAGAGGAAGAGGCTGTTGCAATGATCGATCCTCGTAACCTTGACTCTCTGCTTCACCCACAGTTCGATGCTGCTGCACTGAAAGCTGCAACACCGATGGCTAAAGCACTTGGAGCATCTCCGGGAGCTGCTTGTGGTAAGATCGTATTCACAGCTGATGATGCTGTAGAATGGGCTGCAAGAGGAGAGAAAGTTGTTCTTGTACGTCTTGAGACTTCACCGGAAGATATTACAGGTATGAAATCTGCTCAGGGTATCCTGACAGTTCGTGGTGGTATGACATCTCACGCAGCCGTAGTTGCTCGTGGAATGGGTACTTGCTGTGTATCTGGTTGTGGAGACATCACAATGGACGAAGCAAACAAGAAATTTACACTTGCCGGTAAAGAATATCATGAAGGAGATTGCATCTCTCTTGATGGTTCTACTGGTAACATTTATGACGGAATCATCCCGACTGTAGACGCTACAATCGCAGGTGAGTTCGGAAGAATCATGGGATGGGCTGATAAGTACAGAACTATGAAAGTTCGTACTAATGCTGATACACCGGCTGATGCTAAGAAAGCTCGTGAGCTTGGTGCAGAAGGTATCGGACTTTGCCGTACAGAGCATATGTTCTTCGAAGGCAACAGAATCGATGCATTCCGTGAGATGATCTGTTCTGAGACAGTAGAAGAAAGAGAAGCAGCACTTGCTAAGATCCTTCCGGAACAGCAGGGAGACTTCGAAAAATTATATGAGGCACTGGAAGGTAACCCGGTTACTATCCGTTTCCTTGATCCACCGCTTCATGAGTTCGTTCCTACAGAGGAAGAGGACATTAAGAAATTAGCTGATGCTCAGGGCAAGACTGTTGAGCAGATCAAAGCTATCATCGATGGACTTCACGAGTTCAACCCAATGATGGGACATCGTGGATGCCGTCTTGCAGTTACATATCCAGAGATTGCTAAGATGCAGACAAGCGCTGTTATCCGTGCAGCAATCAATGTTAAGAAAGCTCATCCGGATTGGAATGTTAAACCGGAGATCATGATCCCGCTTGTTGGAGATATCAAAGAGCTGAAATACGTTAAGAAATTCGTAGTTGAGACAGCAGACGCTGAGATCGCAGCAGCAGGAAGCGACCTTGAGTACGAAGTTGGTACAATGATCGAGATCCCAAGAGCTGCTCTTACAGCTGATGATATCGCTAAAGAAGCTGACTTCTTCTGCTTCGGTACTAACGACTTAACACAGATGACATACGGATTCTCTCGTGATGACGCTGGTAAGTTCTTAGATGCTTACTATGATGCTAAGATCTTCGAGAATGATCCATTTGCTAAGCTTGACCAGACAGGTGTTGGTAAACTGATGAACATGGCTATCGAATTAGGTAAGCCGGTTAATCCGAACCTTCACGTTGGTATCTGTGGAGAGCACGGTGGAGATCCATCTTCAGTTGAATTCTGCAACAAGATTGGTCTTGACTATGTATCTTGCTCACCATTCCGTGTACCGATCGCTCGTCTTGCAGCAGCACAGGCAGCAATTAATCAAAAGTAGGATACTGTTTTTGAGATAAATTAAATATGAAATTCTAAATTGAATTTAGTATGACTAAAAGCTCTGATGACTAGTTGATAATATTGGTTGTCAGAGCTTTTTGCATTTTTATCGTTATCAAAACAAAGAGAGAGAAGGAGAAGCATGAAGAAAAGAAGATATATTACAAAAATACTTGTATTTATTCTTGTATTAGGAATAAGTTTTGTTAATATAGGTTCGTTTGATGTAGAAGCAGCAGCTAATAATAAGGAAGAAAAAAAGGCAAAAAAAGTAGTTACAGCATATATGCATAATGCGAAAGTTTATAACCCAGATAAAATGAAAAAATACTTTATTAAAAAGCCTAAATATGCAT
This sequence comes from Dorea sp. AM13-35, assembly GCF_003473885.1. Taxonomy (NCBI): domain Bacteria; kingdom Bacillati; phylum Bacillota; class Clostridia; order Lachnospirales; family Lachnospiraceae; genus Dorea; species Dorea sp. AM13-35. The sequence continues at coordinate 2,152 of NZ_QUCZ01000012.1, read as the reverse complement.
ATGCAAAATATTTTGTAAAATTATTTAGAGGGAAAAATAAAAAGTATCTTACATATAAAATAAAGTCTGTGGCAATAAAAAACAAAAAGGGTATTATAAAAGTTAAAGTGACACAACCAGATTATTATGTTGCCTTTCTATTAGGAACGGATAATTATCTTTGCTGGTTTAGTGATTATTATGATATACATGATAAATATCCAGCTACGAAAACAGCTGGGAAAAAATATCGTAAGTATATAAAAAAATCTGTGAAGGCTCACGGAATGGATACCGTAACCAGAACTGTGAAATTCAAAATGAAAAAAACAAAAAAAGGATGGAAAATTGTTAAAGGAACAAAATCTATAAGAGATATTGCTTCAGCACAACTTAATAGAGCAACTGATGATGCCTATTGGTGTTTTGAAAATGATGAAAATATATATGATTATATAGATGATTATGAAGAAGAATACGGTGATTAAAGAGAAGTTTATGGAAAGAAGATTAGCTTAGTAGTTTTAATTTTTAATGCTAACTTATGAAAAGATGAAAGATAATTATATTATGGAATTTACTAGGAATATTCAAAAGAAATAGCTTGTCAAAATTATGGAAGAAAATAGTATCTAAACGGTACTAGGTAATTGCGAAAATTAAAATACAGTTGATGTGGATAACTTTAATGTTTTCAACGAAGTTATAGGCTTTGTAAGGAACGAAATAAGAATGGTTATTAAAAGCTACTCGATCAAAAGAAGTTATTCACATTTCTATTGGTATTGAAGAGTGTATTTAACTGATCTTTTTGAGAAAGATAGTGATTTATCAAAATCAAATAATTCAGTATTTTCAATAGGTTCAGAGCTTCATAAAAGACTAGTTAAATAAATATGAGTGAGGTATTGAAAAAATGGCAAAATGTTGTTGTATATGTGGACGAAAATTAGGAATATTTGGAGAAGAAAGATACAAACTAGCAGAGGAATACATAGCATGTTATAGTTGTGCACAAATATTTCGCAAATTGAAAGAGTTTGATGATAAAAAAATTATAGATAAATATGAAAAAGAATTGTTGGGTAGATTAGATGAAAACAATGCATCGCAAGAGGTGAGAAATCTTGTTGAAAATGAAATAGAAAATATAAAACGTGTAAAATATGAAGCAGAAAAGAAAAAAGAATTAGAAAAACAACGTAAAGAACAATCTATAAGAAAAAGAAATGAGTTTATGGTAACAACTGGATACAACTTTGAAGGATATACTATAAAAAAATACTTGAATTTAGTTCACGGAGAAAATGTATTAGGCACAGGAATGTTTAGTGAAGCATCAGCATCTATAGCTGATATATTTGGAACTTCATCAGAGGAATTTGGAAAAAAGATTTCCAAGGCAAAAGAAGACGCACAAGAAAAAATGATTATTAACGCATTGATGTTGGGAGCAAATGCTATAATTGGAATTGATTTTGATATTACTACTTTTTCAAATAATATAATAGGGGTATCTACAAATGGTACGGCTGTAATTATAGACACTAATGTATGCCCTAATTGCGGAAAGAAAGTTTTGGAGAATGAGTCATTTTGTACCTCCTGTGGAACAAAGATAGAAAAGGAGACAAAGTAAAATGAAATGGTGTACGAATTGTAGAGCCAACTTGTACAACAGAGGGAAGCAAGTAATACTTTAACATCAAAGTCTATAACAAAACATGCAGGAAAGAAGAAATATTATGTCAGAATTCGTACATATAAAAAAGTATCCGGAAAGAATTATTATTCTGCATGGAGTAAATCCAAGACTGTAAAAACAAAATAGTGAAAAATGAGATCGCCTTACACTTGAGAAAGTGTAGGGTGATTTTTTTATATAAATAATGAACAAATTATTAGTGATAATACTGATGCTTAGAGTGTAACCTGTGTGATGGAAGTTATATAAGTAAGTTGATTTACATTGCAAAGCATAACGAATCAGTCTTATCTATTTTATTCATCAGTATCCCTCTTTTAAATATCATACAAAAGGATACTGTACATTAACCAGTGAGTAAATCGGATATATATAGATATGAGAATTATAACTGAGTTTTAGTATTATGCTAAATATGATTATTCCGGGGCTCTCTGAGCCACCTGTCCGGACTTTGAGAGCCACCTG
>NZ_QUCZ01000011.1:0-95667 GCF_003473885.1 Dorea sp. AM13-35 | reverse complement strand
TCTCCAGGTGCATACGCAACGATTGCTTTCATTTTCTCTGGTAAATTGCTCATATTTTTTCCCTCCTATACTTGAAACATACACTTATATCAAAAAGATCTGCCCTGCGCAGTCTTTTTGTATACTTTGCTATTTATACATAACGCCAGGCACAAAAGTCCTAAAAGCTACGAAACTCTTTTCTCTTGTCCCTGGCATTATACTATCTAACTATTCACGGATACGATCTCCGGTCTCAATATCAAACAAGTGTGTTTTTTCTCCACGAACTTCCAGTTTGATAATATCTCCGGCTTTATATCTTGTCTCATCATCCGTGATAATCATCAGAAGCGATTTTCCTACACGGATACCAATTCTTCTCTCGTCACCGAGGTTCTCAAATGTTGCAACCTCTTCCGGTGTTCCTTTGGAGTGCTCTCCTCCGATCATAACGTCCATAGGACGAACACCCATTTTACATTTGAATCCATTGCTTACTACATTGTAGTAACGTTCCGGAACCTGGATCTTCAGGTTACTGTCTTCAAATGTGAAGAAGAAGTGCTCTCCGTCTCCAACAATCGTTGTCTCCATAATGTTCATCGGAGGCTCACCGATAAAGGATGCAACGAATTCATTTACCGGATCATCATATACTTCTGCCGGTGTTCCATACTGCTGAAGGACACCAAAGTTGATGATCGCTATCTTATCTGCCAGCGACATCGCCTCTAACTGGTCATGTGTTACATAAACCGTTGTACATTTGATATCATTGATCAGACGTTTGATCTCTGTACGCATTGCCTGACGTGCTTTACCATCCAAGTGGGAAAGTGGCTCATCCATGAGCAGCAGTTCCGGACGACGGATAATTGCACGAGCAATATTTACACGCTGTTTCTGTCCACCGGATAATTTAACCGGCATTTTGTCAAGCAGGTCATCACACTGCATGAGTGGTGCGATCTCACGGACACGTTTGTCGATCTCTGCTTTGTCTACACCTTTTGCTTTTAAGTTGAAAGCAATATTATCATATACGGTAAGAGGCGGATACATCGCATAATCTTCGAACGCCAGACCGATATGTCTGTCCTTCGGATGAAGATCATTTACAAGTGTGTCTCCGATGTATATCTCTCCTTTTGTGATGTCCTCCAGACCGGCTGTCATACGAAGCGTTGTTGTCTTACCACATCCGGAAGGTCCGAGGAAAGCGATAAATTCACCCTGCTCAGCGACAAGATTCAAATCTTTTACCGCATAATCATTTGGTTTTGCACCTTTTTTCTTCTTACCCTGATTGTCATAACGTTTATAAAGATGTTTGATAGTTAATCCTGCCATACTCTTATCCCTCCTGTTCTGCTGCTAACGCTTTCACAGCCGCTTCTCTGTATCTTGTCAAATATTCCTGAGTCTCTGCGTCAAAGAACATAGCATGATCTAACTTCATATCTACATATATATCCTGGTCAATCTTAACTGTCAGTCCGTTCGGTGCGATCATACGAAGCTGCAGTCCGTCTTCTACGTCAGCTACGATAACGGCTTTGTTACCGATACTTTCGTAACTGTAAACGCTACACTTCATATAGCCTTCCTTCGGCTCAAATGAATAAGTAAGATTTTGTGGTCTCATACCGATATCTACACGATCCAGTCCAAGTTCATCCAGTTTTGCATACAGATCATCCTCATGAGGAAGATCATATTCTTTTCCATTTGCTTCCAGTGTGAACTTATATGTATCGCCGGCTTTTTTGATTGCTCCGGTGATGATATTGATCTCCGGATCACCCATCAGTTCTGCAACGAACTCGTTACATGGCATATAATAAATCTCATCTCCGGTACCAACCTGAACCACTTTACCCTCATTGATAATAGCAATTCTGTCACCAAGTGACATAGCTTCCATGAAGTCATGTGTTACGTATACAGATGTTGTTCCGAAGTTTGCCTGGATCTCTTTTAGCTCAGTACGCATGGAGTTACGAAGTTTTGCATCCAGATGTGCCAAAGGCTCATCCATCAGATATACTCTAGGAGAACGTACAAGTGCACGTCCCATGGCAACACGCTGTTTCTGTCCATTGGACAACTGACTCGGAAGACGCTCTAACAGATAGTCCATCTTCATCATCTCAGCAACTTCTGTAATTTTCTTTTTGATATATTCTTCATCTCTCTTGTATAATTTGCTTCTAAGCGGAGATGCCATATTATCATAAACTGTCATCTGCGGATACAATGCATAGTTCTCAAATACCATTGCTGTATCTCTGTGTGCAGCATCAGTCAGGTTTTCAACCTTTCCGTCAAATTTGATCACACCCTCTTCCGGAAGCTGGATTCCGGCAATGCAGTTCAGGATTGTTGTCTTTCCTGCACCGGCAGGTCCAAACAATACGAAGAACTCTTTATCTTTGATATCCAGGCTTACTCCATCAAGAGCTGTAACTTTTCCGAATTTTTTAGTAACATTTTCCAATTGTATTCTTGACATATTCTCACCTCTATCCCTTTACTGCACCGAAACTCAGACCACGAACCAGATGTTTCTGGATACACAGTGCGAAAATGATTGCCGGCAGAGCGGATACGGCTGCTGCTACAGCAAGCTGTCCATAGTGTGCACTGTCTGTTCCAAGGAACTTTGTGATCGCTACAGTGATCGGCTGAACGTTTGTACCTCCAAGCATCAACGGGAATGTAAAACTGTTCCATGCGAAGATAAATGCAAGGAGCGCAGCGGATACAAGACCCGGTTTGATAAGTGGTACAAGGTTCTTAAAGAAGATCTGATACCAGGAATATCCGTCTACCTGGGCTGCATACTCAATCTCAACAGAAATATCTTCGAAGTATCCTCTTACTACCCAGATCAGAAGCGGCATAGAGATTAACTGGTATACCCAGATCAGTCCAAAGTAAGAATCATAGATTCCTAATCTCTGATAGATCATGAACAGTGGTAATACTACCAGGATCTCAGGTGCGAATTTGAAAGAAAGAATCTGGAATGCGATATCTTCTTTCTTCTTGAAGTTGTATCTTGCAAGGGCATATGCTGCCGGTACACCTGCAAGTACGGAAATCAAAACTGCTCCTCCGGATACGATCAAACTATCTAACATATATTTCATATAATCTGTGTGAAGTAATACTTCCTTGTAGTTTGCAAGTGTTGGTGTAAATACAAATGTTGTTGTATACATCTCCGCATCTGACTTAAATGTCAGGATCAGCATCCAGATCAGCGGAAACAGAGCAAATATTGAATATATGGCTAAAAGTCCATTCTGAACTATACGGCCTAATCTTTTTGAAGCTGTACTCATGCTTAACATCCTTTCTATGTGAAAATAATCTTGTTTTCCAGTAACCTGTTATTCTTCCAGACCTGCTGCCTGTTTCTGTGCAGCTCTCTGTCTCTTAACGATCTGTTTTGCAATGATATTAATGAATACCCACAATACCAGGATGTACGGAAGTGCATATCCGAATTTCTGGAACTGGAATCCTGTCTGATAAGCGGTCAGTGACAGGTTCATAAGTGTATCTCCAGGGCCTCCCTTTGTCAGAGCGAAGATAACGGCATATTCCTGTAATGCTGCCATCAATCTGAACAGGAGTGCAATATATAAACTTGGTTTTAACATTGGCAGTGTCAGGTTACGGAAGTTAAACATTGTACTTCCTCCATCGATCTTAGCAGATTCGAATGGTGACTTCGGCAGTGACTGCAGACCTGCAAGTACAAGTAACATACAGAATGATGTGTTAACCCATACATCGATCATAACTGCTGTCATAAGTGCAGTCTTCGGACTTGCTGCCCAAGGGAATCCGACAATACCAAAGATGTTCAAGAATTTTTCGATAATACCAACGGAGTTGTTCAGCATCAACTGCCAGATGATTGTAGCTGTTACAGGTGCAACCATCAGCGGGAAGATCAATGCAACTCTCATAATCTTTGAAAATCTGTTGTTCAGGTTGTTGAGGATAATTGCTACCCCCATTCCTAATCCCATCTCAATTGCTGTACTAAAGAATGCATATTTAATTGTTACCCATGTTGCTTTTAAGAATTCTTTCGATGCCAGAATCTGTGTCCAGTTTCTTAATCCTACAAAACTGTATGTTGGCATTCTGAAAGAGAAGTTTGTAAGTGAATAGTAAATTGCCATTACGAAAGGAATCATAATACCTATAGTAATGATTAGAGCAGGTGCCACAATCATATACGGAAGTGCTTTTGTTTTAAAAGGCACCACATTCAGCTCACTCGCAGCGGCACTGTTCTTATTCTGTTCTTTCATCCTAGTTCCTCCAATCAAAAATATTTAACATCCGGTACGGAGTTCTCACAATTTCAAAAGTAAAATCGAGGAGGGTCAGGTAACCCCTCCTCGACTCTAACCCTTAATATGTACGATTATGTCCATTTCGTACTTCAATTTTTAATCTCTCAATTAATCGTCGATCACAAATAATCTAAACGTTCCCAATATTATTCATCGATCTGAATGTCAGCTACGATCTTATCAAGATCTTTCTTCAGCTGTTTCATAGCCTGCTCTGTAGATTTGTACTTTTTGCTTGTTACAAGGTCCTGCAGAGTCTCTGCCCATTTTGTTGTACACTCGAAGAAGTACGGCTGTGGTGTGAAGTAGATAGATGCGCTCTTCTCAAGAGCTGCGATAGACTCGAGATAGTTATCTGCTTTACCAACGATAGATTTGTACTCATCACTGTTCATAACAGATGTACGAGGAGTATCCGGAGAAGCTCCTTCAGTTCCTGACCAAAGCATGTACTCTGGGCTTGTGAAGTACTGAATAAAGTACCAAGCTGCTTCTTTGTTCTTAGAATCTTTGTTCATAGCCAGTGACCAGATCCAGAGGTTTGTCTTAGCGTCAGCATCTGTCTTTCCTTTCGGAAGCGGAACTGTTGACCATGCAATATTTCCGGATTCTGCAGAAGCGCCTTCGTAGTTGTTGAAGTAAGCGTTACTTGATGCATCAAACATCATAGCTGCTTTCTTAGCTCCGAGGTCTTTACCACACTCATACCATGTAGCGTTTGCCCACTGAGTAGATCCGCCTTCTTTGATGAGTTTAACCCAGTAATCTGTCATATCAATAGCTTCTTTAGAATCAAGTTTACATACTAACTTGCCATCTTCGATTGCAAAGTCCTGAGCTCCCCATGTTGCGAATAATGACATATATCCAGGATGGATTGTTGCCCACTCACGAGTACCACGAACTGCGATTCCATATGTTCCGGATCCGTTGAATCCCTTTAATGCTTTAGCAGCTTTCAGAAGGTCATCTGTTGTCTTCGGAACCGCGATTCCTTTTTCTTTTAATACTTTCTTGTTATAGGAAATGTTGTTTAATTCCCATCCCATTGGAAGTGCCCACTGAGAACCTTTTCCAACTTTGTGTCCAGCTGTCAGATCCCATTTCAATGCCCCAACAACACCTGGAATGAAATCATCATAGTTGTAATCTTTGTCTGTAAGAGCCGGGTTGTTAATGTAGTCATCCAATGGCTCCATGTATCCAGCCGGTGCATACTCCCAAACCTGATAAGCACCTGTCATGTAAACATCAGTGTCACCTGAGTGGCTGCTAAGAGAAGTGTTCAACTTGTCAAAGTAGTTAGACTCTGGTGTAGAAGAATATTTAACCTTAATTCCTGTCTTCTTCTCAAATTCCGGAATCTTCTTGATAACGGCTTTTGAGTAGTTGTGCTCATTGAACATTACGTTGATTGTTGTTCCCTTGTAGTTCTGCCAGTCGAAATCTTCGGCTTTTCCTTTCTTCGGCGCGTCACTCTTAGAAGAATCACTTCCTGGTCCGCCACAACCAGCGAGCATTGTAGCAACCATTGTCATACATAACAGTGCGCTTATAACCTTTTTTTTCATACCTTTCTTTCCTCCCTTTTCTATGGATTTTAATTTTGTACACTTTGTTTACGTATCAGTTTACCTGCCTGAACGTTTTGTACAAATTGTTTAATATTATTATAGCACAAAGCTGACTTTTGTCCAGGTGTTTTACATATGTAATGTTTCACAAAAAATTCATGGTGTTTTTGCACTATTTTTTCATTTTTTTGGTGATTTTTTTGTTAAATTTTTATTTATCTACTAAAAAAATGACTATAGTTGCCTTAAATACGCTTTTCGTGTATCATTAGTAACATATTGGACACTTTGGAGGTATACATCATGAAAGCATTTGAATACGACAGTGGCTTTATGAAATTTGCAATTCTTCTAAGCCGCCTGACACTCTTAAATCTGATCTGGCTGATCGCCTGTATCCCGGTTGTCACCATCGGTGCCTCGACAGCTGCCATGCATTACAGCGCAGCAAAGCTTATGAACGGCGACAGTCATGTTTTCGGGAATTACAAAACCGGTTTCCGTACATATTGGAAAAAAGGAACTGTGATCTGGCTGATCACCGCAGTATTCAGTGCCATCTTCGGTATGGCATCCTACCTGTTCCAGACAGCACGTATTCCTTATCATACGGTACTGATGGTCATCTCCGGCATGGCTTTCCTTACATTATTATTAGTAGTGATCTGGATCTATCCGACAATGGTGAATTTCTCCGGAAAGTTACAGGAATTATTTTTCAATGCATTTATCTTCGCTTTTATGTACGCACCTGTCACACTGATCGCAGTGGTATTCTATGGAATCGCAGGATTTTTATTTATCCGCTTCCTGCTCACCAGAATGCTCGTAGTACTGTTCGGACCGGCTCTTATCGTTTACAGTACGCTGGTGCTTTTTGAGAAGGTATTTAAAAAATACAGACCTAAGGCCGAAGAAAGTTAAAGTCTGAATTGTAACTGCACGCAAAGAACTGTCACTGACATATTTCTTCAGATACTATGACATCAAAAAATCTGTGCAAGCTATGCTTACACAGATTTTTTAATGTCCTTATTATTAGAAAGGAACTAAACGATATCTTATTTTCTACGATGCATTAGTCGAATTTGAATGCAACTTTGAAGTCGCCGTATTTTCCTGATGCATAGTCAAATGCTTTCTCCCACTCTTCAATCTTGAAGATGCTGGATACAACACCGTCTGTCTTTAAGTTGCCTTTCATCATGTTCTCGATTACGAATGGATATGCATACGGGCTTAAGTGTGATCCCAGGATATCCAGTTCTTTACGGTCACCGATGATAGACCAATCAACTTTTGTCTCTGATCCAAATACACTGAACTCTACGAAACGTCCAAGTTTACGTGTTACAGTCAGTCCCTGGATAACGCTTGAAGGATGTCCGGTTGCTTCGATGTAAACGTCGCATCCATAGTCATCTGTCAGAGCTTTGATTTCTTTGTCAATGTCGCATTTTCCTGGGTTGAATACAAGGTCAGCGCCAAATTCTTTCGCTTTCTCCAATCTTCCATCCTGCATATCCAGAACGATTAAGAGTTTTGGATTCTTCATTCTTGCGTATGTGATCATGCCAAGTCCGAGAGTACCTGCTCCGGAGATAACTACTACGTCTTCGTTTGTGATGCTTCCACGGTCAACTGCATGTTTGGAACATCCATAAGGCTCTACCAGAAGTGCCTGCTCGATAGACATATCTTCCGGTACACGGCTTAATACACAGTTCTTAGGATATCTTACATACTCTGCCATACCACCGTTGTTGTATGACTGGAATCCGAGCATGTCGTGTGGCTGGCACATCCAGTAATGTCCGTCTTTACAGAAACGGCATTTTCCGCAAGGAACAATCTGGTCTGCGATGATTCTGTCGCCAAGCTCATATCCTTCTACGTTCTCACCCATCTCAACGATTCTTCCGAAGAATTCATGTCCCGGAATAAATGGTGGTTTAACCCATGATGGCTGTACATCATCTCCCCAGAACATTGCTGCACCGTGGCTGCACTTTAAATCACCTGCACAGATTCCGCAAGCCTCTGTCTTGATGATAATGTCGTCCGGTCCACATTCCGGTGTTGGATATTCCGGTTCAAAACGATAATCGTCTTTTGAATATGCTACCAGCGCTTTCATTGTTTTTGGAGTACTTCCTTTTGTTGCCATAATACAAACACCTCTTTCTTAAAAAATATATTTCTTGTTATACTTCAAACTGTCCCCAGACAGTATCGAGAGCTTTGCTCACTGCATGATATTTCTCATATTTTTTCTGATAAATCTCATGCATCTGCGGATTCGGTTCTACTCTTCCTGATACGTGTACCATATGTTTTGCCGCATCCTCATAATCCTTGTATACACCAGCTGCGATCGCTGCTGCCATACCACAACCGAGTGCACCTAATTCTTTGGCATCTACCGTCTCAATCGGGAATCCTAAAATATCCGCAAACATCTGTACCCAAACTTCTGAATTTGCAGCACCTCCCGCCATACGAATTGCCTCCGGGCGTTCTCTGGATAATAATAACCTCTCAATATGTGTCTTATGTGAAAATACAACACCTTCATAAATCGCACGTAGCATATGTGCTTTGTTATGGTAAGTTGTAAGTCCGATAAATGCTCCCTTTCCAAGTGGATGTGCATTCGATCCATATAAGAACGGAAGGAAATATACATCACATTCTTCCGGTTTTACGGAAGCTACTTTTGCATTGACTACACTGTAGATATTTTCACCTTCCGGAATCTTCTCATTCTCCATACAGTTCTCCAGATACCACTCCAGGTTACCGGATGAAGTTGCACTGCATTCTTCTACGAGATAATATCCCGGCATTGCAAACAGAGAGTTCATGGCGATCGTTCCATCCATAACCGGCTCTTTTGCAATATATTCATTAATACTCCATGTACCTGCGATCGTACACATTCTGTCCGGTGATGTAACATCTACCGCAACTGCGCAGGCATCAATATCAAACATACCGCCTGCCACTGCCGTCCCTTCCGGAAGTCCGGTCAGTTCAGATGCTTCTTTGGAAATCGTACCGCACAGGTCATAAGAATAACGGATTGGCGGAAGCATATCATATACTTCTCCGATTCCCATCTTCTCTAAAATATCTTTATCAAATCTGACATCTCTGACATTCATAAGTCCTGATCCGGAAATATCCGTTGCTTCACTGTAAGCCTCTCCAGTCAGTCTGAATCTTACATAATCTTTTACTGAAAATGCATACTGGATATTATCGTAAATATCTCTATGGTGATCCTTAAACCATGCAAGTAACGATACCTGCTGGCATGCCATGATCTCCTGACATGTTCTGTCATGGATCTCTTCATATACACCATTCTCATGCCACTTCTCCGGATATTTCCACGCACGGCTGTCTGTGGAAATAATTCCGTTATATGCCGGTTTGCCGTCTTTGCCCCAAGGATATAAGCCTTTGCCGTGACCGCACACTGCAATACCCAGAATATCTTCGCCATTAATTCCCGCTTTCTTGATCGCACGCTTGATGCAGTCACAGTTTGCAAGCCAAAGTTCTTCCATATCTCTTTCCGTATAGCCTGACTTTGGTGTGATCACTTTCGTTGATCTGCCGGCTGTTGCAATCTCTTTTCCGGTCAGATCAAAGATCGCAGCCTTGGTCGATGTACCACCATTATCGAGTCCTATTACATACCGTTCCATATTCACGTCCTCCTTTGCCTGTTTCAATTATATATTCTTTGTGCAGATATATCAATGACATTTTTCCACCTCCGTGACTTTTGTCACATTTATACAAAAAAAGAACCTGACGATATTTACCGTCAGGTTCTACGCATGTCTATCTTTAATTTTTAGCCATCTACTATCTTGTAACGTATGCATGTTTGAATTCAACAGATGTTGCTTTCTTGTCTGCTTTAACTCCTGATGCTGTAATGCCTGATGCCAGTGCTGCTCCAATGTTGTAAAAATCTCTAACCATTACATAAATTCCTGCTGCTACAAAAAGAACGGATAAAATTGTTGCTACTAATGTCATCATACTTGTCACCTCATACTTTAGATTGTTAAAAATTTGTTTATCTTTTTTCTGATTGTATAATAACACAGCCTGTGCTCTTCGTAAATGTCAAAAAGCTCCAATCTTTTTTTGTTTTCAGCATATTTTTTGTTACTTTTTTATCAATGTGTTTTGGCTTTTATTTAATTTTAGCAATTGCTTCCTGTTCTATGCTTAATCCCTGTTTAAATTGCTCTATAAATTTCTCGAATCCGTCCACATCTTCCGGAACTGGTTCCATCTTGCTGCCCTCATTTCCGGCAAAAACTTTATTGTCAAGATAGTCTTCCAACGTCTCGCCTTCTGCTTTTCCAACTTCGTATGCAGCCAGAAGTGCAATTCCCCATGCGCCGCCTTCGCCAGCTGTCTCCATTACGGAAACCGGAGCCTGCATTGCAGCTGCCATGATGCGCTGACCAACTCCCGGAGTCTTAAAGAGTCCACCGTGTCCTAAGATCTTATCAATCTGGATATGTTCTTCTTTTACAAGGATATCCATTCCGATCTTGAGTGCACCGAGTGCCGCATACAAATGTGTACGCATAAAGTTTGCAAGATTGAATTTACTGTTTGGTGTACGAATAAATACCGGTCGGCCTTCATCAATCGGAATAATATTTTCACCGGAATAATATCCATATGATAACAGACCACCACAGTCAGCATCACCTTCCAGTGCTTTGTTATATAATGTTCCGAACAATGTATTCATATCTACTTTCATGCCCATTGCTTCTGAATACTCTTTAAAAATATTCACCCATGCATTCAGATCAGAAGTACAGTTATTTGCATGTGCCATTGCCACCGGACTTCCGGATGGTGTTGTTACCATATCAATTTCCGTATATACTTTGGAAAGTTCTTTTTCCAGTACGATCATAGCAAATACAGATGTTCCGGCAGATACATTACCGGTTCTCTTTGCAACACTGTTTGTTGCAATCATACCGGTTCCGGCATCACCTTCCGGCGGGCACACCGGAATTCCTGCCTGAAGTGTTCCGGTCGGATCTAATAATTTGACACCTTCTTCTGTCAGGCATCCTGCATCATCGCCTGCGCAGAGGACTTTCGGCATGATTTCACGGAGTTTCCAGCTATATCCACGGTCTTCGACAAGTTTGTCAAATTTTTCGATCATTCCATCGTAGAAATCGGATGTAGCCGGATCAATCGGGAACATACCGGATGCATCACCGACTCCTAGGACCTTCTGACCGGTCAGCTGCCAGTGAATATATCCGGATAAGGTTGTAAAATATGCCACATCCTTCACATGTTCTTCTTTATTAAGAATCGCCTGATACAGATGTGCAATGCTCCATCTCTGCGGAATATTGTACTGGAACAGCTCTGTCAGCTCTTCTGCTGCCTGTCCTGTGATCGTATTTCTCCAGGTACGGAATGGAACGAGCAGTGTTCCTTCTTTGTCAAATGCCATATAGCCGTGCATCATTGCACTGAATCCGATGCCGGCAAGGCTTTTGATCTCAGTACCGTATTTTTCCTTTACGTCTGCCGCCATATTAGCATAGCTGGCTTTCAGTCCTTTCCAGATGTCTTCCAGATCGTATGTCCAGATATGTCCGTCCAGTCTGTTCTCCCAGTCATAACTTCCTGTTGCTACCGGCTGATGATTTTCATCGATCATAACCGCTTTGATTCTTGTCGAGCCGAGTTCAATACCTACTACTGCTTTTCCGGCTTCAATCAATGTTTTTACATTCTCCTTGTTCATCTAGTTTCCCCCCTGTCCATAGTATGCATTTGCTCCGTGTTTTCTGTAATAATGCTTGTCCTGCAGTTCCTGTGGTGCCGGCTTATTTTCCGGATTGATCAGTTCACAGCGGCACGCCATCTTTGCAACTTCTTCTAATACTACTGCGTTGTGCACTGCTTCGTTGGCATCTTTGCCCCATGTAAACGGACCGTGGTTCTTACAAAGAACTGCCGGTGTTGCAATATAGTCTTTTCCGCGTGCTTCAAACTCGTCCGCGATCAGCACACCTGTATTTTTTTCATAAGCTTCTTCAATCTCTTCTTTTGTCAGATTGCGTACACATGGAACTTCTCCATACAGATAATCTGCATGTGTGGTTCCGTAGCATGGAATGTTTCTTCCTGCCTGCGCCCAGCTTGTAGCCCACGGGGAATGGGTATGTACGATTCCCCCGATATCCGGGAAACGGTTATATAATACCATGTGAGTATCTGTATCGGATGAAGGGTTGTATTTTCCTTCTACTTTGTTGCCCTGAAGATCAACGACTACCATATCATCCGGTGTCAGTTTATCGTATTCTACTCCGCTTGGTTTGATTACAAAAAGACCTTTTTCTCTGTCAATTCCGCTCACGTTACCCCAGGTAAATGTAACCAGTCCATACTTCGGCAGCATCATATTGGCTTCGTACACCTTCTTTTTCAGTTCTTCTAACATTCTATTGTCCTCCGTTCTTAAAGTCTACTATAGTCAATATATCTTAATTTTTATATGCTTTCAACTGATTTTCGGTAATATGTGCCAATAATCACTAATTTTAGTATCTGAGTACGGTTCCGTATACAGCGGTTCTTTCATTTTCACAAACTACCAGATAATAGTCAAGCATGAATGTGTATCCTTCCCACTACCAGGGCTGATTAGGAACTCTCATCCATGAGTGATGTGCGCTGCAAGGCGCATGCAAAAAAGGAGCAGGAAACTTGCGCTTCCTGCTCCTTAATTGTTCTTTATTCTGTTAGATTCCTGAATTACTCGATTATAACTCCGTCTTCTTCTACAACATTTTCTGTTATATCATCAACGTCATTCATCTCACCGATTTCTATATCATCACCTTCTTCAAATGATAATTCATCATCTAATGCGTAATCGGAACCGAGTTTAATATCACGGTATTTTCTCATACCTGTACCGGCTGGGATGTGTTTACCAATGATAACGTTCTCTTTCAGACCTACCAGTGGATCGATCTTGCCCTTGATTGCTGCTTCTGTCAGAACTTTTGTTGTCTCCTGGAAGGATGCTGCTGACAGGAAGGAGTTTGTAGCAAGGGATGCTTTTGTAATACCAAGCATGATCTGTTCTCCGGTTGCCGGCTCTTTGCCTTCTGCTTCCAGAGCTGCATTTGTATCTTCAAATTCCAGAATGTCTACATTTGTTCCCGGAAGGAATTCTGTATCTCCTGCTTCTTCGATACGGATCTTCTTCAGCATCTGACGAACGATAACCTCGATATGCTTATCGTTGATCTCAACACCCTGCAGACGGTATACACGCTGTACTTCCTGGATCATGTAATCCTGTACGGCGCGGAGTCCTTTGATCTTCAGGATATCATGAGGATTTACACTACCTTCTGTCAGTTCATCACCGGCTTCCAGTTTTGCTCCGTCTAATATTTTGATACGTGATCCGTAAGGGATCAGATATGCTTTGGATTCTCCTGTTTCTTCATTTGTA
This sequence comes from Dorea sp. AM13-35, assembly GCF_003473885.1. Classification (NCBI taxonomy): domain Bacteria; kingdom Bacillati; phylum Bacillota; class Clostridia; order Lachnospirales; family Lachnospiraceae; genus Dorea; species Dorea sp. AM13-35. Next base: position 82,192 of record NZ_QUCZ01000011.1, on the reverse strand, counting down.
ACGACAATCTCACGTTTTTTCTTCGTGTCGCTGATTGTTGCAGTTCCTGCAAACTCTGTGATAATTGCAAGTCCCTTCGGCTTTCTAGCCTCAAAAAGCTCTTCGACACGAGGAAGTCCCTGTGTGATATCCCCACCGGCTACACCACCGGTATGGAATGTTCTCATAGTAAGCTGTGTACCAGGCTCACCGATGGACTGGGCAGCGATAATACCAACAGCCTCTCCAACCTGTACCGGCTCACCGGTTGCCATGTTGGCTCCGTAACATTTTGCACAGATACCGCTGTGTGAACGGCATGTTAAAATTGTACGGATCTTAATCTTCTTCAGTGTCTCACCATTTTCGTCGACACCTTTTTTCATGATCAGCTCTGCACGTTTCGGAGTAACCATATGGTTCTTCTTAACAAGTACATTGCCATCTTTATCTACGATATCCTCGCACAGGTAACGTCCTGTAATACGCTCCTGGAGGCTCTCGATCTCTTCATTTCCATCCATGAATGCATGTACATACATTCCAGGGATCGGACCATCCTTCGGTGCACAGTCTACTTCGTGGATGATAAGCTCCTGGGATACATCAACCAGACGTCTGGTCAGGTATCCTGAATCGGCTGTACGAAGGGCTGTATCAGAAAGTCCTTTACGTGCTCCATGCGCAGACATGAAGTACTCCAATACGTCCAGACCTTCACGGAAGTTTGACTTGATAGGCAACTCGATCGTATGACCGGTTGTATCTGCCATCAATCCACGCATACCGGCAAGCTGTTTGATCTGTTTGTCAGATCCACGGGCTCCGGAATCCGCCATCATGAAGATGTTGTTGTATTTATCAAGTCCTGTCAGCAGGGCATGTGTCAGAGCATCGTCAGTTGTCTTCCATGTCTCAACAACTTCTTTGTAACGCTCTTCCTCTGTGATCAGACCACGCTTGAAGTTCTTTGTGATCTTATCTACTGTATCCTGTGCTTTCTGGATCATCTCTGGTTTCTGTGGCGGTACTGTCATATCTGAAATAGATACGGTCATCGCAGCTCTTGTAGAATACTTGTATCCGATTGCTTTTACATGGTCAAGAACTTCTGCTGTAGCAGTTGCTCCATGTGTATTGATAACTTTCTCAAGGATCTGTTTTAACTGTTTCTTACCTACGTGGAAATCAATCTCCAGTAACAGTTCGTTGCCTTCTACTTCACGATCTACGAATCCAAGATCCTGTGGAATGATCTCGTTGAAGATAAATCTTCCCAGTGTAGACTCAACAGTAGCTGTCTTATCTGTTCCGTCGGCAAGTGTCTTTGTTACACGTACTTTAATGCGTGAGTGCAGAGTAATTACCTGGTTCTCATATGCCAGGATTGCTTCGTTCACGCTCTTGAAGAACTTACCTTCTCCGATCGCTCCAGGTCTTTCCTGAGTCAGATAGTAAATACCAAGTACCATATCCTGTGAAGGTACAGCTACCGGTCCACCATCGGAAGGTTTCAGTAAGTTGTTCGGTGAGAGCAGAAGGAAACGACACTCAGCCTGTGCTTCTACAGACAGCGGAAGATGTACAGCCATCTGGTCTCCATCGAAGTCGGCGTTGAACGCGGTACATACGAGTGGATGAAGCTTAATCGCCTTACCTTCTACAAGGATCGGCTCAAATGCCTGGATACCCAGTCGGTGAAGTGTAGGGGCACGGTTTAACATAACCGGATGCTCTTTGATCACTTCTTCCAGAACATCCCATACTTCCGGCTGAAGTCTCTCTACCATTTTCTTAGCATTTTTGATATTGTGAGCAGTTCCATTCTGAACGAGTTCTTTCATTACAAATGGTTTGAACAGCTCGATCGCCATCTCTTTCGGAAGACCGCACTGGTAAATCTTAAGTTCCGGTCCTACGACGATAACGGAACGTCCGGAGTAGTCAACACGCTTACCAAGCAGGTTCTGACGGAAACGTCCGGATTTACCTTTCAGCATATCAGAGAGGGACTTAAGAGCACGGTTACCCGGTCCTGTAACCGGACGGCCACGGCGTCCGTTGTCGATCAGTGCATCTACTGCTTCCTGTAACATTCTCTTTTCGTTTCTTACGATAATGTCCGGAGCGCCTAACTCAAGCAGACGTTTCAGACGGTTGTTTCTATTGATAATTCTTCTGTACAGATCATTCAGGTCAGATGTTGCAAAACGTCCACCATCTAACTGAACCATCGGACGCAGATCCGGTGGGATGACCGGAATGTTATTCATGATCATCCACTCTGGTTTGTTACCGGACTCACGGAAAGCTTCTACAACTTCCAGACGTTTTACGATTCTTGCACGTTTCTGTCCGGTAGCTCCCTGTAAGCCTTCTGTCAGTTCATTGTATTCTTTGTCAAGGTCGATTGCTTCCAGCAGTTCCTGTACGGATTCAGCACCCATACCTACTCGGAAAGCACTTCCCCATTTTTCTCTTGCTTCCTGATATTCCTGTTCAGACAATACCTGTTTGTACTGAAGGTCTGTATCCCCTTTGTCCAGCACGATATAGGATGCGAAATACAGAACTTTCTCCAGTGTTCTTGGAGACAGATCCAGGATCAGTCCCATACGGCTCGGGATTCCTTTGAAGTACCAGATATGGGATACCGGAGCTGCAAGAGCAATGTGTCCCATACGCTCACGTCGTACGCTTGCTTTTGTAACTTCTACACCACAGCGGTCACAAACGACACCTTTGTAACGGATCTTTTTGTATTTACCACAGTGGCATTCCCAGTCTTTGCTTGGTCCGAAAATCTTTTCGCAGAACAAACCATCTTTCTCCGGTTTCAGAGTTCTGTAGTTAATTGTCTCCGGTTTTGTTACTTCTCCCCTTGACCATTCCAGAATCTTTTCAGGTGACGCCAAACCGATTTTGATTGCATCAAAAGTCATAGGCTGAAATGTTTGTTCCTTAGTATTTTCTGGCATACTGGCACCCCTTTCTATTCGTTATCTGCATCATATGCATAGTCATCAGTTTCATTAAAATCGATTGAGAAGTCATCCTCTTCCGGCTCTTCTTCTACATCAACGAGTTCTTCTCCCTGGAATTCCTGTTCGGTATATCCATGTTTACCGAAGTCATCGTCCTGTCCGTATCTTCTGTCTCCTTCAATCAATGAGCGGAAATCTGTATTACCCATCTCTGAGGTTTCCATGATCTCAACTTCTGTATTGTCATCGCGCAGTACACGCACATCCAGTCCGAGAGACTGTAACTCTTTGAGCAATACTTTGAAGGATTCCGGAATACCTGGCTCAGGGATGTTCTCACCTTTGATGATCGCTTCGTATGTCTTCACACGACCGATAACATCATCGGATTTGACTGTCAGGATCTCCTGCAGAGTATAAGATGCACCATAAGCTTCCAGTGCCCAAACCTCCATCTCTCCGAAACGCTGCCCACCGAACTGTGCCTTACCACCTAATGGCTGCTGTGTAACCAGTGAGTAAGGACCCGTTGAACGTGCGTGGATCTTATCATCTACCAGGTGATGCAGTTTCAGGTAATGCATGTGTCCGATTGTTACCGGGCTGTCGAAGAACTCTCCTGTTCTACCATCACGAAGACGTACTTTACCGTCTCTTGAAAGCGGTACACCCTTCCACAGTTTTCTGTGGTCTCTGTTCTCATACAGATAATCCAAGACTTCCGGAAGGAGTTCCTGTTCGTGTTTTGCTTTGAACTCTTCCCAGCTTAAGTTGACATAGTCATTAGCCAGATCAAGAGTATCCATAATATCATTCTCATTTGCACCGTCAAATACCGGTGTTGCAATGTTAAATCCAAGTGCTTTTGCTGCCAGGGACAAGTGAATCTCCAATACCTGTCCGATGTTCATACGTGATGGTACACCCAGTGGGTTCAGCACGATGTCAAGCGGACGTCCGTTTGGCAGGAATGGCATATCTTCTACAGGAAGTACACGAGAAACGACACCCTTGTTACCATGACGACCAGCCATCTTATCTCCAACGGAGATCTTTCTCTTCTGTGCAATGTAAATACGAACGGACTGATTTACACCAGGTGACATCTCGTCACCGTTCTCTCTTGTAAATACTTTCGCATCTACAACAATTCCGTATTCACCATGTGGTACTTTCAGAGATGTATCACGTACTTCACGTGCTTTTTCACCGAAGATCGCACGAAGAAGTCTCTCTTCTGCTGTCAGTTCTGTCTCTCCCTTCGGAGTTACTTTTCCGACCAGGATATCACCGGCACGCACTTCTGCACCAATGCGGATGATTCCTCTGTCATCCAGATCTTTCAGAGCTTCATCTCCAACTCCCGGAATATCTCTTGTGATCTCTTCCGGTCCGAGTTTTGTATCACGTGCTTCTGCTTCGTATTCTTCAATATGAACGGATGTATATACATCATCCTGTACAAGTCTTTCACTTAAGAGTACCGCATCCTCGTAGTTATAACCTTCCCAGGTCATAAATCCGATCAATGGGTTCTTACCTAACGCAAGTTCACCGTTTGATGTAGACGGTCCGTCTGCGATAACGTCTCCGGCTTCTACTCTGTCACCTTTGAACACGATCGCTCTCTGGTTGTAGCAGTTGCTCTGGTTGCTTCGCTGGAACTTCGTCAGTTTATATTTTCTGAGTTTTCCGTCATCCTGCTTAATCTGAATCTCTGTGGATGTAGATCTCTCTACGATACCGCCTTCTTCAGCAACAACACATACTCCAGAGTCAACGGCTGTCTTCTCTTCCATACCGGTTCCGACTACAGGAGCCTCTGTAATAAGAAGCGGTACTGCCTGACGCTGCATGTTGGATCCCATCAGCGCACGGTTCGCATCATCATTCTCCAGGAAAGGAATCAAGGCTGTAGCTACAGAGAATACCATCTTAGGAGAAACATCCATGTAATCGAACATCTTTCTCTCATATTCCTGTGTCTCTTCACGATAACGACCGGATACATTCTTACGAACAAAATGTCCTTCTGCATCCAGCTGTTCATTCGCCTGTGCTACATGGTAGTTATCTTCTTCATCCGCTGTCATATAAACAACTTCGTCTGTTACACGCGGATTTTCCGGATCGGAGTGATCAATCTTACGGTACGGAGCCTCAACGAATCCATACTGATTGATTCTTGCATAACTTGCAAGAGAGTTGATCAGACCGATATTCGGGCCTTCAGGTGTCTCAATCGGACACATTCTTCCGTAATGGGAGTAGTGAACATCTCGAACCTCGAATCCGGCACGGTCTCTTGACAGACCACCCGGTCCAAGGGCTGACAGACGTCTCTTATGTGTCAGCTCACCTAACGGGTTGTTCTGATCCATGAACTGTGACAGCTGAGAAGAACCAAAGAATTCTTTTACTGCTGCTGTTACTGGTTTGATGTTGATCAGGGACTGTGGTGAAATACCTTCCAGATCCTGTGTTGTCATACGCTCACGTACAACTCTCTCCAGTCTTGAAAGACCGATTCTGTACTGGTTCTGAAGCAACTCACCGACAGCACGGATACGTCTGTTTCCGAGGTGGTCGATATCATCATCATTTCCAAGTCCATATTCCAGATGCATATTATAGTTGATAGACGCAAAAATATCTTCTTTTGTGATATGTTTCGGGATCAGATCATGGATGTCTCTTCTGATCGCGTCTTTTAATTCATCAATGTCTCCTGCTGACTCTTCTAACAGATTAGCCAGTACCGGATAATAAACAAGTTCTGTTACCCCAACCTCTGCCGGATCAATGTCAACAACAGTCTTAAGATCTACCATCAGGTTCGACAGAACTTTGACTTTTCTGTCCTCTTCCGGCAACTCGATCCATACATATGGAACTGCTGCATTCTGGATCTCATCTGCAATCTCTCTTGTAACCTTAGTTCCGGCTTCTGCGATCACTTCTCCGGTCAGAACACTTGCTACGTCCTCTGCAAGGATCTGTCCTGAAATACGATTTTTCAGCAGAAGTTTTTTATTAAATTTATAACGTCCGACTTTCGCCAGATCATAACGTCTCGGATCGAAGAACATGCTTGTGATCAGGCTCTCTGCACTGTCCACTGCAAGCGGCTCGCCCGGGCGGATCTTCTTATATAATTCCAGAAGACCTTCCTGATAATTAGTAGCGGCATCTTTCTCGAAACTTGCAAGGATCTTCGGCTCTTCACCGAACACTTCCAGGATCTCCGGATTCGTACCAACACCAAGTGCACGAATCAATACTGTGATCGGCACCTTTCTGGTTCTGTCTACACGTACATAGAAAACGTCATTGGAGTCTGTCTCATATTCCAGCCATGCACCACGGTTCGGGATAACAGTAGCGGAATACAGTTTTTTACCAACTTTATCATGTGAAATTGCATAATAAATACCTGGTGAACGAACGAGCTGACTTACGATTACTCGCTCTGCACCATTAATCACAAATGTTCCGGTTGCAGTCATTAACGGCAGGTCACCCATGAAAATCTCATGCTCGTTAATCTCGTCTGTCTCCTTGTTGTGGAGTCTCACTCTCACTTTCAGCGGTGCTGCATATGTTGCGTCACGCTCTTTGCACTCATCGATCGTATATTTTACTTCATTCTCGCATAAAGTAAAATCTACAAATTCCAGGCTGAGATGACCGCTATAATCGGCGATAGGGGAAATGTCATCAAATACTTCTTTTAATCCTTCATCCAGGAACCACTGATAAGAATCTTTCTGGACTTCGATCAAATTCGGCATCTGAAGCACTTCTTTTTGTCTGGAATAGCTCATACGTGAACTTTTTCCGCTTTTGATAGGACGAATTCTGTTTTTCTCCATATTGACGTTTCACTCCTCGTTTATTTTTTGGCGGGCTTTACGAATGCCCTTAAATATTGAAAATTCCGGCAAAAACCTTCGTATTTTACTGGTTTTTGTGCAATATCATGGCATAACTTTCCACAATAGCGCATTTTTAACTATAGCATAGCGATATTTAGCTTGTCAATACCCAATTTGAACTTTTTTTCAAACTTTTTTTCAAAATAACAGGAGGCATCGTGCTCTCTGCACAGTGCCTCCTGCTTTTCATTTTATGTCTGTAGTATCTGTAAACTATTTTACGGTCACTTTTTTAACCTTAGACCAGTCAGAATGTAAATTCATCTGCTCACCATTGTATTTTACTGTCGTATAAGTACGAACTCTCACATAATAAACTTTTTTAGATTTTAAGTTTTTCACTGTCTTTGTGACAACCGAGTTCTTTGTGATCTTTTTATTCTTCACAGCTTTTACAAAATTCTTATCTGTAGAATACTGTACCTGATATCCGGTTACTTGTGTCGTCTGTTTGCTCCATTTTACATCAAATCTCTTCTTTGCGGCTTTTAATGATTTTACTGTTACAGATTTCGGAGCAATCTTGAATGTCTTTGTCTTTGTTCCGTTGTAATCACCCTTGAATGTAAGAGTTACTTTGTATTTTCCAACGTTCTTGCAGTTACCTGCGTATTTTACAGTGTAGCCTTTGATTACTTCGCCTTTTGCGTTCTTAACTGTTACTTGCGGTTTCTGTACTTTGCCATTGTAAATGTATCTTGTATTGGAAAGTGTAATTGACTTCGGAGTGGCCGCTACTTTTGCATCATCTGCATCTTTAGCATCTTTTAACTCTTTCAGTGTGGTCTCTGCTTTCTCAAGTACATCTTTGTTGCTTACCAGTTCTTTCTGTGCATCTGTCAGTGCATCGTAAGCTGTTCTTGCTTCTTTGATCGCATCTTCGGATTCCAGTGTTACATCTCCGATCGCACTGATTTTATCGATCACTGCCGTAACTGCTTCCGGCATGGTTACTGTAACTTTGCAGTATGCGTTGCAGGCACCTCTTGTATTATCATTATTATAATAACGTCCAGATACTACATAAGTTCCCGGTTTATCAAAAGATACTTTGAATTTACCATCTTTATCTACTTCAATATCTTCGCGGTAATCTTCATCTGTAACCTTATCTGCTCCATTCTTTCCGACGAAAATCATTGTATATGCACCATCTTCATTATTACATGGTCCATACTGTGGTGTATGCATAGAGCTTGTATAACGATATGTCAGTTCTACATCCTGTCCAACTTCTGTTGTAACGTCGTCTGTCTCAATTGCGCTGTAAGGTGTGTAATCCTGTCCCGGTCCATATTCTCCAAAGAAACCATATCCAGGATATCCATATCCTGCGCCCCAGTTTCCGGCTGCCTGATAGAATGTATATTTGTCTCCGTCTTTTGCTTTATACTTTGCACTTACCGTAGGCGCATCAATACCATTTAAGCACCAGAGCTGATCCATTCCCCATCCAAACATATCTGTGATCCATCCGCTGGATCCGATATCTACAGTTGCAAGTTCGTCTGTCATTCCTTTATCTGTTAATGCCTGAAGTAAGATATGAAGCGGTGTGATATAATCCGCATCATCCGGTGCATTTTTAATCTTGTAGGATTGGAAAGACGGTACCTCGTCTTTGTTCATTGTTACTTTCGTATACGGAAGAATGGTTCCGTCATCCTGTTCTGCTCTTACATAGCAGGTGATTGTATTCTTGTCTGATGAATCTGCATTATCTGCTGCAGATACTGCCATTGGCAGGATAAATGCAAGCATACAGATACTGACTATAGCAGTCATTATTTTGTTTTTAAACTTCATAAATCTTATTTCCTCCCTTTTCTCTTTTCTTTATATATAAAACCTCAGATAAATTCTGAGATATAAGCACAACAACAATAAAAAACCGGCTCCTGAATCACCCAATTCAAAAGCCGGTTATATGCACACACAAGAAAAACATCTGTTTTTCTTCGCACAGCACAACAAATCTTTTATCTAATATTTCAACTTCGGATTGGGCAAAGTCAAGGATGCAGCACTCCGTGTATCTGACTTAGTCTGTGTATTATAATGGTAAAAATTTCATATTATAATTTCCAGACTTCACAGTGACCGTCTCGCGAGGCTTCTCACCTCATTCCACTGCCGGGGGATTTCTTTATCAATCATCCCGGGCGTACTGACCTTTCTTATTCTCTTTTCTATTCACTTCATAATGATACAATATTTTGTTTCATATTTCTACTATTTTGTTTTTACTTTTTTGTAAGATGACCATCCTGAATACAGCTTTGTTGTCTTTCCGTTTATTTTCACAGTTTTGTATGTGCGTACCTTTACGTAATACAGCTTCTTAGATTTTAATTTTTTCACTGTTTTCTGCACTGTTGTATTCTTAGATATCGTTATGGTCTTTACTGATTTTTTAAATTTCTTATCCGTTGTATAAGAAAACTGATAACCGGTTGTCTGGGTTTTCTGTCTGCTCCATTTTGCTGTAAAGCTTTTCTTTCCGGCTTTCAAAGTTGTGATCTTCGTTCCCTTTGGCACAATCTGAAATGTCTTTGTGACCGTGCCTTTGTAATTACCTTTGAATTTTACAGTCACTTTATAGCTTCCGACATTTTTGCGACCTGACACATATATCACTGTATAGTCAGCGGATGTAAGTACTTTTCCTTTTGCATTTTTTACTTTTACATCCGGCTTCTGCACCTTTCCATTATATGTATAACTTGTTTTCGCAAGAGTTACATTTTTTTCCTGTATGACCTCTTTTTCCGGCTCGACTTCCGGTTCTTTTTTGGAAATATCCAGTGAAACGCTTGTGATCGGCGCTGTGTAATCACACCCTGCCTGTCCGTCTCTGTTCTGATATTTCACATATGGGAATGTGATTGTAAGATCCGTATCATCCGGTGTAAGAGATTCTTCTGAGTAGCTGACATATTCTGTCACATCTCTCGTCTTTCCGTTCGTATAGGTCGCAATAACCTGCATACCGGATGGGTCGAATTTTTCTCCTTCTTTATAAGATGTCTTCTTCGGCTGCTTTGTCACTTCCAGTTTACTGATCGTCGCTCCAAGCGCCATCATATGGTTAGAATCATTTCTAAAATACAGTGTTCCATATTCATCCACGATTGGATTACAGAGTGCATACTGCGCCTGCGCATCAGACGGTGTAAAAAGCACAGTTCCTACATCATATGTATTTCCTTTATCAGTTTCCTGCTCCAGATCAGTGGCTTCCGTCTGTCCCGGTTCATCAGAGATCACACGGAGTTTCCCCGGTGTGTAATTATCAAAGAAATAGACATACACTTTTCCGGTCTCTTTCTCATATGCTCTTGTCAGAACACCACTCGTCTGCGGATATCCCTGCGTCGGTACAACATATGCAATCGACATTGTTTTCAGATCCAGCACCGCGATTCCATGTCCGCTGTATGCACCAAACTGTTCTGATCCCGACACGCCTACATATGCTCTTCCATTGTAAACCGTCGGTGTTGAGGTACTCATTGTAAGATCGGAGCCTTTGCTGTTCTCCAGCTTGATCCACCGCAACGAATCTTTGTCAAACGTTCCGTCCGTATTTACGGAAATACGATAGAAATAACCGGATTTTGATGTGAAATAATAATCACCCGTCGGGTTGTCCCCTTCTGTGTCTTTTACAATGTTACATCTGATATCTCCGGTAAACGGCAAGGTCAGATCATCGATCACTTTTCCATTTTTCGGATTCATGGAGAACACATGTGCATATCCGCTCTTGTAACCACTCTCTCCGTCTTCCGTTCCCTGCAGCAGGAATTTTCCACTCTCATCCGCGTAAGTTCCTGCCCAGTAATAGCCGCCTTTTCCGGTATGTGTCCAGGTTGCCACTTTCTTTTCATTTGTCTGGGACGGATCTTCGTCTGCTGCCGAAATACATACATAATTCGCTTCTGCTGTCTCTGAATTCCAGAAACCGGTATAAATATATCCATTTTTATACGTAATCTGGCAGTTCGGCTGTCCACCGAGCGGATCTTCATAAACCCACAGCGATTCCATTGTCTTTGCATTGAATGCCTGGATCGTTCCCTGGCTGAGTCCGACAAAAATCATTCCGTCCGCATAAGTCGGTGGCTGGATTGCAAAGGAAGAAGGTCTTGCAAGCGCACCTCCGCGTTTCACCAGTTTTCCGGTTATCGTATCCATTTTCAGCAGATTCTTACTGTCGTATGTGTACAGATATCCATCTACAAGAATCGGATGTCCGCAGTAGCCGTCAAAATCATCTTTATTTGCCCAGTAGAGAACACTGTCTTCCGCTTTGACTGGTGTCTTCTCATCTAAGACTACGTTATTATTCTCATCCCGGAAACTCGGCCACTGAGAATTCAGATCTTCAATTTCTGTATTTTCCGGCGCTTCTTCCAGTGTGACCGGAACTTTGATATCTTCCTCCACACGGAAATCTGTCACCCTGACTGCCTTGTAACCATTTTTTGTAATCGTATAGGAATACGGTGTTCCAGGCAACAGTTTACAGATTCCATTTTCCGTATAAACAGTAGTATGATCCGCCTCATTCTGAATGAAAATATTTGCATCTTCCGGATCTACCTGAAATGTCACCTGAACCGGTTCTTTTTTCTTCACACAGATTGTGTATGTATTCTGCACGGTATCCAGATTCGCATGCGCAACCTGGATTTTTATCTTCTCGTCTGCTCCATTTTCAGAAATCGGGACTTCTATATCCGACAGATCAGAATACGTCTTATCGCCAATGACTGCATAATAGCCGCCATCATACCAGTTTTCATTCTCTTCATTCAGGAAACTTCCGGAAAGGTTTACAGATTTCGTTCCTTTTGCAACATTTACCTGATATTCATAAATTTCCCGGTCAAACGCCTCTGCCGTTCCATTTGCATTTACAAATGGAAGATCTCCGGAAGCGTTTGATGCTTTCAATGACTTTAAATGCAGAGAACGCCGGATATTCATTTCATAATTCTGGTAATAAGTCACACCGGATACTTCTTTGTAAGTGACGATCGTCACTGTATTTCCATACGCACACGCTTCGATCACATGCCCCAGCACCGTTGCTCCTTTGCTCGTATTTACTGCTGCAATTCTTGTCTGCTCTGTCCGGGTTCCATCGGATTGCTTTGTCCAGACTGCTTTCACCTGATAATCATTTTGCGTATTCGCCTGTACATAAATGGCACTGTTTGCATCCGGTACCGCGTACTGGTACATATGCCGACCAGATTCAAATTCCTGCTCCGGTGTAAACACTTCCCGTCTGCTGCCCATGGCAGCATTGTACATTGCGAATCCCGCAAGTCCGTCTTTTTCTTCCGGTTCTGCGGCGGTCACCGTCATTGTGCCGTCCGCAACCGCTTTCACTTGAAATGTCTCTTTTGCAAAATAGGTATCATCCTTTGATGCAATGTAAGAGTAGGAAGCACCCGGAATCAATGCATACGTTCCATCCTCTTCCGGTTCGATTTCTTTATCTTTCGCATCTACAATGACTGCTTTCACGCCATCCGGTGTTTTCAGCGTTACCGGTACTTTTTCAACCAGATTTACTTTGAAATGATAGGTACGCGATTTTCCATTCGTGTGGGCAACTGTCACAGTAACCGAATTTGTGCCTTTGGAAAGATTACAGTTTCCATCTTCCGAAACAGTATCTCCATTTTTTACCGTCACGCTGTAGCCGTCCGTTCCATAGGTTTTCGTTTCTACCGATACTTTACTGCTGACTGTATCTGTCTCATATTCTGTAATATCCGGCTCAAATCCCAGATTCAGCGCACGACCTTTTGCATCTTTCAGCGAAATGTCTGCGGTCGGGACACGTTCAAACGTCACCTGGTATTTCTGCACCTGCACACCACTTGTGCCGGAAGAGTTTTTCACCGTATAACGTGCTTCCAACTGAAGTTTTCCACCAGTCATTCCTTCTTTTACACCGGAAGTGCAATCGTTCTTTTCACTTTCCCACGCAATGGTTTCTCTCTCTGCGGATGGCTCCGAATCCTGCGTATCTTCCTTTATTTCCCACCAGGAAAGGACTGCTGATGCATTTTTCCTGTCCGGAAGATCATGGCCACGCTCTGCATAGAGGTATACCTTTTCATTTTCCCCGGCACGGTCGTCCACCTCACAGGTTACGCTGTGCCCCTCCGCATCCGTTTCATATGCATATGCCTGCTTTTTTCCATCTGCATCTGTCCGGCTTTTCAGTAATTTCACATCGCTAAACCATTTCCCGGATGGGAGTTCCGCCTGAATGGTCATACTTTTTGTAATCTTCAACTCTTTTCCGTCTGCGTTTTCATAACTGTTATAACCGCCATCGGATATTTCATAGCTGTATGTTCCGGGTCTTAAACTGATCGTTGTCCCTTTTGCCGTAACGGTGTTGTCATACGCATCTGTAAACTTAAGCGTCAGATTCTTCTGTGTTTTCCCGTCCTGCGTCGCATTTATCGTGATCTTTACGGCTGCCGCACTCAGATATTTTTCATATGCGGCAATTGCATTATTCAATTCTTTTAAAAGAGACGCCGCTACATCCTCTTCGGCATTGCGGTACGTTTTTCTTGCATTGTCATATGCCTTTGCACATGCCGGATCTTTCTGCACATGATTCGTCATCTTCTCGTATTCTGCCATGCGAAAAAGCAGCGCACTTCTGCTTTTTGCATATTCTGTCATCTCAGTAAATTCTACTACCTGAATATCTTCCGGTGACGCATCCAGATCATAACTGCCGTCGTCGCAGAACACGCAATAGTTTCCCGCTTTCCCTTCTATTTTCTTTACGAAGCTGTCATCTACACTTCTTTCGAATTTGTATCCACTTTTCTGCAAAGCCGTCCAGATGGTATCTCCTGCCTCATACGTTACATATACCGGCAAGATCAGATTCTCATTTTTACCGGATGCTGCCAGAACGAAACTTCCTGCTCTCTTCGCGGTTTCTTCTTTCTGTTCCGTCAAATCTGCCGTCTGCTTTTTTGCACTGTCTGGTTCACTCTGCATTTGACTGTCTTTTGCAGAACTTTCCTGCTCATAACTTTCCTTTGCAAAACTGCTCTGCGTGGTGCTCTCATCCGCCGCATACACAACCGGCCCCGTACTGACGCTTACCATCGTCACACATAGTATTCCCGCAAGTAATCGTTTCCACTGTTTCGTTTTCATGCGCATTCTCCTTCCTTCTTATCTTGTTTGTTTCTGCTCAAATATTCTCTGGCTATCCTGCTGTACTTTTTGAATCAGCCAGCTCATTTTGCCAGCTTTATCTGTATCTCCAGCACAGATAATGATCCCGGAAACATTTCCATTTACTCCTTCGTTTCTTACAAAGACAAATCACTTTTTCCACATAAGCAAGCATTTCCTTTCTTTCTTTTTCGCTTACGGTATGCCCGCTGAATCTCGCTTTCTGATTAAGGAAATGCATCCGTTCGCTTTCTGCCTGCGCACATGTTTCGTCAGCCTCCGTTGCACCTGCAAAACCTGCCACCGGCACTTCCATGCCACATACTTTCACCTCGCACAGTTCCATTAGCTTCTGACTGTAGCCATACAATTCCGCAACTGCTGCCGCTGGTTCCATCTTACTGACTTCTATTTCAAAAGAAACTAATTTTTTTCTTCTCTTCCATAAAATGATAACGCTGATTCCCACAATAACAAGCACCAGAATCAGCAGAAACAGCCACAGAAAATGTTTCCCGGTCTGTCCACGGAATACAGGTTTGTCATTCGAACTCTTCTCCTGCTGACCGTCCGCTTTTTGCGGCTCGTAGGTCTGTCCGCTTTTCTGATATAATTTTCCTGCTGCTCCGCCTTTTCCGTTTGTGCCTGACAGGATGTCTGATAATTTCTGCTCATCTTCCTTATCTGTATAACCCGGCGTCACTTCAAACGGGATCCAACCAACGCCGTCCAGATAATATTCTGTCCACGCATGCGCCTGTTTTTTCTTAATTTTCACCGGCTGTCCGGCTTTCACATTTCTCATCTCATCTACGGACATATAATAACCTTCCACATAACGCGCCGGTACTCCGAGATAGCGAAGCATCAATGTAGCTGCTGTCGCATAGTGTACATCATATCCATTTTTTGTCTGCTCAAACGTATAGCGCAGAAAATCCTGTTTGCCATTATCTGTTCGTACAGCTTCATTATAATTCAACTGGTTCGCCAAAGTATCCTTCACCAGCTTTAAGATCTCTGTCAGCGAATGTTCTTCCTTTTTTTCATTTTTCAGAAGTTCTTCCATCACACCGATTGCCGTGTTCGTAAGGCGGAGATCTTTTGCATAGACAAATTTCCGGTATGCCTCTTCCTTCTTAAGATACTGCTGTACTTTTTGCTCCTTCTGGTGTTTTTCAATCCAGACTGCCTGTTTGTACCAGTCCGCCGTACTTCCGGTGTAGTATGTCAGTTTCTCTTTTCCGGTCTGCGCCGGATTTTCTGTATCTCCGATCACATCTTCCGCAAAAGCGGTTCCTGCTTTCAAACCATATGGTAAATACCTGTTTTTCTCGCATGCCGATACATTTTCAACTATCACGGACGCTGTTTTTTTCTTACCGGAAAGTCCAAGTGCCTCGCCCGTTACGTTCTGTCCGTAGAGACCCGATCTGTGCATCCAGTAAAATAAAGCTTTTCCTTCTTTTCGATCTTTCGCATCCAGTGGCTCCCAGGAACTCCCTGTATAGATTTCCCCGGTCATCTGTCTGAGATAAAGTTTCTGCGGATGCTCCATCGTGACAAGAAGCGCTGTCTTTTTACTCTGTGTCCGCTGTTTTACATCCGTAAGCACACCCTCTGTCAGCGCAGTCTCTCCATGATCGTAACGCATGGCATGTATTTTTCCTGCAAGTTCCAACCTTGCATGTCCGGCATTGAGCGTATCTGCACCTGTACGTTCCAGTATTTCTTTTACAATTCCACTCCCTGCGAGGCAGATGCCGGCTATCAGCACCAACGCACCTGCAAGTGCTATCCTATTCTTCCAGAATCTTTTTCGTAAACTATCTCCTGCCATACCGGAACGGCATGCAAAATATATGGCAAGAAAGAGTGTTCCTGCAAACAGTCCCCATCTTTTCCGGAAAAATCCGATCCCATATCCTGCCATCCAGATTGTCCAGACCACAAGGAGCATTCCTGTTCTTTTCTTTTTCACAAGAACAAAAAGCAACATTCCGAGAAGTACTGCAAGAAGAACTGCTGCCAGTACACTTCCTGCTTTTCCATGCACCGGATAATCCAGCCAGATTTTCCCTGTCTTTCCTGTGAGAAATGCTCTCCAGACATTTCCCTGTCTGCTGAAACCATTTTTCACAGCCTTTCTCTTTACCAGCGCTGTAAGAAGCAGGATTATGCTGAGCCCTGCGAACCACCAGTTGTCAGAAATGGCTTTCTTATTCTGTTTTTTCTTTGTGATATAAAGTCCTGCCAATATAACATCCTTCCTGCATTTTACACGCTGTTCTTTACAAACTGTTTCTTATAATCTCTTCTTTGTAATCTGTTCTTTATAATTCCATTCTTATCAGATCTTCTCTGTAAGTTCCGGCGCAGTAGATGATCCTGCCCGGTTCCGCAATTCTTCGTTCCGGTTCCCTGGCGCAGAGCACCTCTGTCACCTGCGCTTCCTTCAGCTCATCCGGAAGATTTCCTTCTTCCTGATTTTCCATTCCAAAAACAATCACTTTCGCATATGTATTCTGCGTCTGCTCTTCCACCGGAAATTCTCCTTTTAACATCTGCGCGATCGCCCGCTGCAGTTCTTCCTCTGTTCCGACCGGCATATAACAGCTCTCCTCATTCTGCTGCCATCCAAGTGTAAATGTCTCACCCATTTCCCAGATCATCTGAGCAGCAGATGAAACAACTTCTGCCATCGTATCCATTTCTCCTGCTTCTGCCTGTCCTTCCTTATTCCAGAACAAAAGCAATGTTTTTATTTCCGGAAGGCTCGGCTCTCTTATGATAAGCTGCCCTCTCTTTGATGATAATTTCCAGTGGATCTGCCGCAGGCTGTCACCGGGTGCATAATCGCGGAGCGCATACGTCTCGGTCTGATCGTTTCCTTTCCGGAACGGCGACCATTCTTCGGCATCCTCTGTACTTCCGGCTGCCGGCTCTAAAACTATCTGCGGTACAAATGTATCCGGCAGTACAACCGTTTTTGCCACAGACTGTGTCCCGTTCTCTTTACAGCGGACAGCCAGAAAACCAAGCCAGTCCATCAGAAAAACTCCGGTTATCTTCATCGTCAGATAACCGCAATAATCTGAGCGAAAGGAAAAACTTTCTTTTGTCTGTTTCTCTGTCACTGTCGGAATCTCAATCTCCTGTTCCGTCATTTCTTTCGTCAGCCTGTTTTTCATCTGTACTCTGACAAAACTATGAAATACCGGAAGTTTTCCTCTGTTTTCAACAAAAATATCCGCATCCTGTTCTTTTCCTTTTTCGGCAGACGCCGGGCAGAAAATCTCCATTTTCAGATTCTTTCTTATGTACAGATTCAAAGCTGTACTTATAAACGGAATCAGAAACCAGAACACCACGCAATAAAATGCTATGGCACTGTCACGAAAAAATACAACTGTTCCAAGTACCGCCAGCACAAATATCCAGCTGATCATTCCTTTGATCCTTTGTTTTCTCATCGAATCACTGACTCCTTTATCTCCGGTCCCGGAATCTGTTCTGTCAGTTCTTTTAAAACAAACTCCGCAGACTGTTCATGCAGTCTGGCTTTGGCGGAAAGCAACAGTCTGTGCACACATACCGGTGCAAAGATTTCCAGCACATCTGCCGGTATCACATAATCCCGTCCTTTGATAAATGCACATGCTTTCGCGCTCCGGCATACTGCAAGCGCCGCTCTCGGACTTAAGCCAAGCTGAATATTTTCCTGTGTTCTCGTCGCTTCAACAAGTTCTGAAATATAATTGTAAATCAGATCATCCACATAGATGTTCTGCACCTCTCCGATCAGTCCGAGAAGTTCCGGAATATCCACTGCCGGCTGCACATCATCCAGCGGATTGGCGTGATGTCTGTCTTTCATCATCTCAATCTGCCCGGCACGATCCGGGTATCCCATTTTCAGTTTCATCAGGAAACGGTCAAGCTGTGCATTCGGCAGTTTCTGAGTACCCGCTGTACCGACCGGATTCTGGGTCGCAAGAACAATAAATGGTTCTTCCAGTTTTCTCGTGACGCCGTCCACTGTCACCTGTTTTTCCTCCATTGCTTCCAGAAGCGCTGCCTGTGTCTTGCTGGACGTACGGTTGATCTCGTCTGCCAGCAGAAGATTTGTCATGATCGCGCCCGGTTTATACTGCAATTCTCCTGTCTGCATATCATAAGCAGAAAATCCGACAATATCAGACGGCATCGTGTCCGGTGTAAACTGGATACGCTTATTATCCAAGCCAAGCGCCTTCGCAAATGCTGTCGCAAGTGTTGTTTTTCCGGTTCCCGGCACATCCTCCAACAGCACATGTCCCTGTGCCAGTACTGCGATCAGAACTTTCTCTATGACATCATCTTTTCCGACAATGGCTTTTTTCACTTCTTCCTGTATCTGTACTATTTTATCGTGCATATCTGTTCCTTTCTCCCTGCTATCCTTCTGCATTTTATTTAAAATCAAAAATCCATTTCTTCTCTGTCCGCAATTTTTGTACCGCTTCCAAAGCGATCATTGCCTGATACGTTGCCATCGCACTTCCTTCTTCGTCCGCTTTTTCATGCATATATATGCCATCCTCTTTACGGAACTTTGCAAGCGCGTCCAGCAGTGTGCTTTCTTTTTTCGTAAATGTCTCATCCTTTTCCGGGTCTCTTTCTAGTGCGCACAGTGCAAGGATCACCTGGGAAATGGATTCAGAACTTGCAATGTTATCATATAGAAATTCTGCATCGTCAGACTCCTGCGCAGCAAGCCATTTTACTGCTGCATCGATACTTTCTTTCATCTTCTGCGCATCCAGTTTTTCCTTCTTGCATTTGTCTTCTTTATAATAAGGTGCAAGTGCCTGCACCGCCATAGCTGTTATATCTACTTCCGGATCCAGACTGTTGTCGATACAAAAACCACCACTTTCTTTTTGATACTCCAGAAGCTCTGTTATAAACTTCTTTCTAAGCTCCGGCTTCTTTGGATTGTTATAATCTCCGGCATCCAGCATAAGCAATGCATAGCACAGTCCATTTGCGCCCTGGATTCCCGGATCGCCTTTCGTAAAATTCCAAGTTCCGTCCGCAACAAGATCGATCACTTTCCCGGATGCGTTTTTCACTTTTTCCGGATTCCCGTCAAGCGCCAGCATCGTAAGTGCGATCCGGTGATATTCGGTTGCCTTTACTTTACTTAAACCGCCGCCCTGCTCATATGCTTTTTCGACATACTTCTGCAGCCGATTCAAATATGCCGCCTGCACTTTGCTGTCTGCTTTTCCCGAGAATGTCAGCGCAACCGCCGTCCAGTCGCTCGTTCCGTCTCCCGCCGGGAGCATACTTTCATCCAGCAGGACAGATTTTTCTTGTGATTCGTAAAATGTATCCAGACTTTCCGCACTCTGTGCAATCTGCGATTTCAAATCTTTTTTTACCTGCGTCTCTTCCTTTGCACATCCGGCACTTCCAACAGCAAGTGTAAATGCAAGGATTCCTGCAAGCAGGCGTTTTCCATATTTTCTCATCTTCTTCTCCCTGGCAGAGACTTTTATTCTCTGTGATCTCTTAATTATCTGTTTCCCCTATTTTGTTTGGCGTATCAGAAATTGTTGGTTTTTTCATTTTCTCACTTTAGTGTATCTGCAGTTGTTTCTTCTTTATCTGTCGGCTGCGTCTTATCCGATGAATCCGGCTTATCTGTGGAACCTGGTTTGTCTGATGAATCCGGCTTATCTGTGGAGCCCGGCTTATCTGTGGAACCCGGCTTGTCTGTGGAGCCCGGCTTATCTGTGGAACCCGGTTTGTCTGATGAATCTGGCTTATCTGTAGAACCTGGTCTATCCGGTTTCTCAGAGTTTCCTGTCGCCGGAAGTGTTTCCCGCTTTGTCTCACCACACCGCTTACATGTATACTCTACATATCCATCTTTCGTCGCTGTAGGCTCCACGCGGGATGTCTCTTTATAACTGTGTCCCTGTTCAATGATCTCGCCGTCTCTCCAGACTGCACAATAACCGGATAATGTTCCTTCTGTTGTCGCTGTCACACCGACGTCTTTTCCATAAGCAACTGTATAGCGGAGCACGATCTTCTCTCCACCGTTTAACTTCCATGCAGACATTGCCTTACCCGGGCAGTAACTTCCGTTTATGAAATACAACCATCCCGAACCTCTTGTGAAATCAAATTCGCTCAGCCGGTCTCTGGAGCCCGGCGAAGTAAACGTAATACCATCACGCTTCAGCAATTTTTCCAGTCGTTCTCCAATCTTACAACCTTTAAATGCATCCGCGCGGGCAATGCTGCTCAGATAAAATTCCTGTTTTACAGAACCGCCGGAATTATAAGCATACCCGTAATCATCCAGCATTTTCAGCACCGCTTCTGCCGCCGTATCTCCGGCTTTTACATCTACCGTTCCTTCTTCTACAACGCCACATTCCACGGTTGTCGCGTCAATAACAACCGAAACGCTTCCGATTTTCTCATCTTTATTATGATACTGGTAGCGAAGCTTATATTCCACATACTTGGAATTGCCGTCTTTGTCCCACGCAAGCACTGTGATCACATGGTCGGAAGTATCGCCTACATTCGGACGTTTAAACTGTAATTCATATTCATATACACCACTGCCGGTCGGATTTGTCACTTCTTTTCCATCCATGATTACACGGATCGCATTCGAATAAATACGTTTTTCTTCCCATGTTTTCGCACTGACTGTAAATGTAAATTCCGATGTATGGATCGTATTTAATCCGTCATCCAGATTTGTCTCTATCAATGGCGGATGCTTTCCTACTGTCGGATTATTTTTATCTGCCTTATCTGCCTCATAATTGACCACTGCCTGCGCCCAGTCACGGTTTCCTTTTTCATCCGTATAGTAAATGGTAATAACATTTTTACCATGCTTTAATGTTGCCTGATAATCTTTCTGATTTTCTGACTTCAGCCAGGTTCCGTTGCCGGTATCATTCTCATGCTTGTAATTTACTTTTATCTCCGCGTCTACATCAGACTTCGAATAATATGCATAAAAATCCAGCTTATCTTCTGTAAGCTCCGAATAAGTGATTGTCCGGCTGTAAAGATCTGTCACCAGTTTTCCGTCTTTGTTTCCGGTATTATCTCCGTTATCCGGCTTTTTCAGATTATGTTTTCCACTGTCTGCATCATTATCTCCATTCGGATTCTTCCCCGGAACTTTATCGTCCGGTTTGCCATTATCACCCTTTGTCTCCTGGTTTCCTTTCTGTTTCTGCGCTTTTGAACCAGAAGATTTCTTTGTCTTTTTCTGTTTCTTCTGTGTGGTGTTCTCTTTTGACATCTCCTGCGTCTTCGTCCCGGAACCATTTCCGTTCTTCTGCGCTTTGTCATCGGTTCCATTTTTTAACTGTTCTTTTTTCTTACCTGACTGACCGCCGGTTCCGAAATTCGTCTTTAACTTTGTTGTCTTATCCGAAATCGGATTATTCGGTTTCACAGTCCGCCCCGGCAGCATCCACAAAAGTGCAACAATCAGAAGAAACGGAAGGATGCCTGTCAACAGTTTTTTTATTCGTTTCTTATCCATTTATTTCTCTCCCAGACTAAATTTTCTTCTGATCCTCATTAGTTTTCGCGTCCACGGTTCTGCTGCCAGATACAGCACAAGCGCCGTGCACACTCCATGACTGATATCAAAATACAAACTCTGCGCATAGGCAAGTCCGATTGTTTTCCAGTTGATCGGATCTACATATCCGATAATATATTGAAGGTTCATAAACCAGCCATAAGCAATTCCGCAGAAAAATCCGAACACACACAGCCGGACTGGTTTCTTTCTCTTTCCATGTTCATCTGTCTGCACCTGTCCTACTGTACCAAATACACCGATCCGGTACAGAAGTCCGGTCACCAGACCGATCATCCCCCATGAAAACATCTGCCACGGTGTCCACGGTCCCTGCCCGAACAGAAAATTACTCAAAAGCGCCGCAAGCGCACCGGTAAGATATCCTGCTTTCGCACCAAATGCAATCGCCGTGATCATCACGATCGCCGTCACCGGCTTGAAATTCGGAAGTGGTACTATGGAAAATGCCGCTCTTCCCACTACGCACATTGCCGCCATCAGAGCAACCGGCACGAGATCTCTCGCCTGTGCTTTTCTCTTATCAAATGTCAGATAGAACGGTACCGATGTCAGAATCAGAAACAGCACTGCCAGCGCCAGATCTGAATTTTGCATGATCCAGTTCAGGAACGGCTTTCCTGCTTTTAAAGAAAGGAACGAAGGCGTACGCATCATCCATGTATAGCAAATAAGCGAAATAATAAGCAACAGACATGTGAAAATTGCTGCTATGTCACTTCTTCGTTTTGTCTTCTGCATACGGGTTCCTCCTCTCCTTGATTTCTGTTCTCTTTGCCGGTAACTGCAAAGACTGCAAATGTATATTATTTTTTATAAACTTATGCGTTTTCAAATTTCCATATGTGATAATACCGCACGCACAACTTCCTCGCACGTAATCGCCTCCGGAATTTCATTCCCGGCAATCTGGTTTGCCGCTGTTGTGTAGAAACGGTTTCCCGCAAAAAATGCGTGCGGCTCTCCTTCGGAAATCACCTGACCGTCAAACAATAAACCGCATCGATCGGCATAAGCTGCCGCAAATTCCAGATCGTGTGTTACAAGGAGAATCGCAATGCCACCCTGTGTCAGTTTCTTCATTAAGCCTGCAAGTTTCTTCTTAAGATATGCATCCAGACCTTTTGTTGGCTCATCCAGAAGCAGTATCTTCGCATCCAGAAGCAGTAACTTTCCAAGTGCCGCCCTCTGCATCTCACCTCCGCTTAAGTCATATGGATGCATGGAAATCTTATCTGAAAGCTCCAGAAATTCTGCCATTTTTTTCGCATGTTCTACATCCTGTCCGGCACTTTCCAGAAGTTCTTCCCATACAGTATCATACTGGAAAAGTACTTGCGGACTTTGCGGGAGCATGGCAATACGTTCTCCCTTTTCCCGGATTACTCTGCCTCGCCGCTCTTTTATAATTCCGGTCAGTATTTTTAATAATGTGCTTTTCCCGGCTCCGTTCCCGCCAAGAAGAGCAAACATTTCTCCTTTATATAAAGACAGATCCAGACTCCTTAAAATGTCCACTCCGCTTCTCTCATACCGGAACCAGACTTCCTTCGCACGCAGGACGGTGTGTGAATCTTTTTTATCTGCTTTTCTTGTTCCGCTATATTTCATATCAGACTGTCTATTACATCTGTCAGTCAGCACTTCCGCCAGAGCAAGTCTGCCATCCCGGATTGTAAGTGGCAACGGCTTCCCACTGTCATAGATTCCTCTTTTCTTTAATTCCTTAAATATCCGTACTGCTGCCGGAAGTCCTTCATAGATTCTTGATGTATGCTCATCGTTCTCCTCTTCCATTGAAAAGCTCAGCATCTCTGCCAGCTTCTGCGGTGTTTTCAGTGCTTTTTTCTTTCCATTTTCCATCAAAAGGACACGGTCTGCCATCAGAAATACTTCTTCCAGCCGGTGTTCACACAAAAGTACCGCAACGCCCAGCTCCCGATTGATCTTGTGAACCATCTGCAATAAATTAGATGCCGCCAGAGGATCTAGCATACTGGTCGGCTCGTCCAGGAGCAGAAGTTCCGGATTCATCACCATCACAGAGGCAAGATTTAACATCTGCTTCTGTCCACCGGACAATTCGCATGTCTTTCTGTGAAACAATGTCTCCATGCCGAAAAAGCTCGCCATCTCACTCACCCGCCGGCGGATCGTCTGTACCGGCAATGCCGCGTTTTCCAGTCCAAATGCCAATTCATGCCACACCGTATCCGTCACGATCTGATTGTCCGGATTCTGCTGCACATACCCAATGCGAAATGCACTGATCTGTTCGTCAAACTCCTGCAATGGCTTATTCTTATAATAAATATTTCCTGCAAATTTTCCTGCCGGCTGCATCTGTGGCTTCGCCATCCGCAGAAGTGTTGTCTTGCCACACCCGGATGCCCCGCACACAACAAGAAACTCTCCTTCTCCCATCGAAAAGGTAAGTTCATCTAACGCTTTTTGTTCCGCTTCCGGATAAGTAAAACCTACCCCTTCAAATCGTAAGAGTTCCATGCTTTTTCTTCCTTCCATTGTATCAGTCCCGGGATTCCGAGAAGTATCAAAAATAAAACAAGAAACAAAATATTTGCTTTTTTGCTTCCTCCACTTTGTATCTGCGGGTAAAATTCCATCGTCATACATCCCATGCCCCGAAGTACGAAACAAAAAATCACGATTACACCCACTATGCCTGAAAAGAAAATATCTTTTTGTTCAAACCGGAACAGATGAAATGTTGTTCTTTTTCGCAGTCCGTAACCTCTTGCTTTCATAGAATCCGCCTGCTCCACTACATTTTCCAGGCTCCACCCAAGCAGTACCGTAACTGTCTGCAGTGCATCCTTTGTCCGTGAAAGTATCTGTTTCCACCCACGCTCTTCTTCCGTTCCTTTTAACATCTTCTGACCGTCACGGATCTCTTTCATTTTTTTAGTCAGATCCGGGATATAATTCCATGCCATTGTAATAAGAAGTGCGCTGGATGGAGCAATTTTCCCAAAAAGATAAAGAAATTTATCATTTGTCATCACTTTCTGATAACAGGCAAACCATAAAATAATCGCCGCCATCGACAAGCCCGATGTCAAACCATACCCAAACGCTTCCAGTGTGATCCACTGATTTCCAAGTTTGAATAACCGAGTCACACCTCTGTGATTCAGAAGCGGATTGACAACCGCTATAAAAAGCACGACTGGAAGCATCCATTTACACCACGAAAATGCACGTCTTCCTTCTATATTATATAGAAAAAACAGTGCACATGCACACGCCAGCACCATTGCCAGCGGATGATGGCAGAGAAAAAACAGTACCATCACTGCCACGAAATATGAAAATAAACATGCCGGGTGTAATTCTTCAAAACTACTCATTCTTTTCCTTCCACTCTTTTGCTTTCTCTTTATCGGTTCCTTTCAGATCAGCACCAAGATCACAACTGTAATTCCATTGCACTTCATCGCCATCTTTTAATGTATATTCACCACAGCTTACTTTTGCATATTTGCCGTTCACACTGTACATCCAACCGCTCCAACGTCCACCGTCCTGTTCATACAGGTTGCCGATTCCCTGAATATAGGCTGTCTTTTTGCCGCCGGAATATTCCATCTGTATTCCTTTGGCATCCTGCACTTCGCAGAGCAGATCAAATACGGAACTGCCCTTCTTCACCTGCATTTTTTCCTTTTTCAGCATGCAGCCATCTTTCGGCAACACACCTTTCCACTTTTTCTGTTTTGTCAGACCCTTTTTAATCGCCGTATCACAACGGATTTCCACAGATACGTCCATCTTTTCTTCACTGGTCTTTGAAGATCCGGCTCTGTCCGGTGTCTCCTGTGCACATCCTGCCAGCAGCAGACAAACGCTCAATATCGCTGTGATTTTCCACAATTTCTGTTTTATTTTTATCATTTTTCCACCTTGTTCTTACTTTTTATCCCCAATATATCTGCCTTCCTCCTCTGCTTACAAACAAACTCATTCAGAATCAGACCTTCTAACCTGTTATAAACTATTATAAATAAGTATAAAAAATAAGCCTCCGTCTTCATGCCTCCGGACTTCTCTTTTATGATCTCCAGATACCTGTATCCTGTCTCGCAGTTCCAACCTACTCACGTCCCTTCTCAAGAATCTCTCGTTCTCAATGGATCTGACGCTTTCGTCCTGATTACAGTAGGGATAAAGTCTGTGGCGGAATCTCACCGCATGTTCCTTGAAAAATATAATAAGCCACTGCAAAATCTGTTCGGGCTTCTGTATTTTCCTGCATCTGTACAGACGACCATTTTCATTCTGTTAATCCATATGAATCTTACTATCCCTGCCTGTGTTTGTCAAGCACACCACAGTTCCTGCCACCGACAGTTTTCTCCGGCTGCTATGGCAACAGAGACGAGATAACAAAAAGCAGAAGGACTTCCTGCCCACCGGACAGGCTGCCTTCTGCTTTTTATTATTCCTATATTATGATTCCTCACCCATGCTCACACGCTCAATGTGCATGGCAAGATAACCGATCTCCATATCTTCCAGAGTTACCCGGAGCGCCCTGCTCATATGCTCACAGACAGTCTTCGCCAGTGCATATGATTCTGGAAACTTATACTCTACATAATCATTCATGTTAATTTTCAAAGATTCTCCGTTAAGCGCTCTTGCCACCATATATTTGACATGATTCATAAGACGGTTATAACTCAGTGAAATAATATTAATATGGATACCTTTCTTTTCTTCAATCAGGGATACACACTCTCGCACAGCTCTCGCCATTTGCATCGAAACAGAAACCGACTCCTCTTCCAACGCAGAATGAATATGAAGCGCCACATAACCGACTTCATCATCATCGATCTCTATATTTTTTTCCTTTTTCAGCATCTCTTTCAGCATGCAGGCAATCTTAAATTCACTGTAAAATAAAGCCTGTATATCTTCCGTCAATGGATTCGATATCTGCTCACCGCGTTTAATTCGCTCTACAGCAAATGCAATATGATCTGCTATCGGGAATAAAATACTTCTGTCTACTTTTCCAAATTGTTCCTCCGCTGCATTCAGGATCTGATTCGCCATCTGAAAATACTCCGGTGCTACACTTTTGATCAAATCTGCCGCGTCACCTTTAGAAGATGTTTCCTGCAGGGAATAAACGGTGCAGGTTTCCGGTTTCTCCATCCGTTCACCGATTTTTCTTCCAAATCCTGCTCCTTTCCCGAGTAGAACATATTCTTTCTGATCATTCAGGTCAATTACGATCACACCATTGTGATTTAACACTTTGCTAATACGATACATGTTTTTCCTACCTTTATCTGCCTTTGACAGATTTCCTTCACTATTCCTAGTCTAACATATATCCTTCATATTCACAAATCTGTTTTCGAAGTTTTAACACCATAGACGGTGCTACGGAAAGTTCATCCACGCCAATTTCCATAAAAGTATCCGTCAATTCCAGATCTGCGCCAAGCTCACCGCAGATTCCAACCCATTTTCCATGTTTGTGCGCATTTTCTGTCACCATTCGGATCATACGGATAATTGCCTTGTGATGGGCATTATAAAAATCATCCAGCTTTGCATTCTGACGGTCGATTGCCATCGTATACTGCGTCAGATCATTCGTTCCGATACTGAAGAAATCAACCATCTGCGCCAGTTCATCGCTGACCATCACTGCTGCCGGTGTTTCAATCATAATTCCCTGTTCCGGAATCTGATATGGAACTCCCTCTTTTGTCAATTCGTTTTCTACTTCTTTTACAATTTTCTGGATTTTGGCAACTTCCTCTTCCGATATAATCATTGGATACATCACAGACAAGTTCCCATATACCGCTGCGCGAAGAAGTGCACGAAGCTGTGTTTTGAAGATTTCCGGCTGTTTCAGGCAGATACGGATGGCACGATATCCCATTGCCGGGTTTTCTTCTTCACCCAGTCCAAAATAATCCACCTGTTTATCTGCTCCAATATCCAGTGTACGGATAATCACTTTCTTTCCCGCCATTGTCTGTAATACCTGACGGTATGCATGAAACTGCTCTTCCTCCGTCGGAAAATCTTCTCTTCCCAGATACAAAAACTCACTCCGGAACAGGCCAACACCTTCTGCATCATTTTCCAGTACGGAAGGAATATCGCCCACGTTTCCGATATTTGCATACAGATGTACTTTTTTTCCATTTTTCGTACAGGTTTCTTTTCCTTTGTATTTTTGCAGAAGTGCTTCTTTTTCCTCTTCCTCCTGCATCTTTTCCTTTGCAGCCGCACACTGTTCTTCTGTCGGCTCTGTGATAAATGTTCCTGCAAACGCATCCAGGACAGCGGTCATTCCATTTTCCAGTTTATCCAGATCCATTTCTGTTCCGATCATTGCCGGAATATTCATCATTCTCGCAAGAATTGCCGTATGGGAATTGGAAGAGCCATGTACAGTTACAAATCCAAGAATTTTCTCCTTATCCAACTGCACGGTCTCACTCGGCGTAAGATCATCTGCAACAATAATAGATGCTTCCTCTCCTGCTTCCATTCCTATGCTGTTTCCATTTAAATTCTCAACCAGACGATTAGAAATATCTTTGACATCCGCAGCTCTTGCCTGCATGTAATCATCATCCATTGCCGCAAACATCTCTGCAAAATTATCACCTGTCACTGCGACGGCATAAGAAGCACTGACTCTTTCTGTACGGATCATATTGCGGATGGCATCCTGATAATCTTCATCTTCCAGCATCATCTGATGCACTTCAAAAATTGCCGCACTCGCTTCGCCAACCTCACTTAATGCTTTTTCATATAAATGCTGAAGCTGTTCTTTCGATGTCTCAACTGCTTCTTCTACTTTTTTAATCTCCGATTCCGGATCCCCTGCTTTTTCTCTTTTTACCTGTACATCCTGTTTTTTAAGGACTGTAACCGGTCCAAGGGCAATGCCCTTGAATACCGGTTTCCCTTTATATTCCTGTGCCATAGTTTTTACCTCAACGATATTTTCCACTCTTTTGCATTCTGCAAACTTTTACAGATTTGCCTCCAAAAATGCTTTGATTCCATCTGCTGCCGCTTCTTCATCCGGTCCTTCTGCTGTCACACGTACTTCCTGTCCGCATTTGATTCCCAGTGCCATTAAAGCCATCAATCTTGTAACTTCTGCAGATTTTTCATCTTTGTAAATCGTAATCTTACTTTCGTATTTTTTTGCCTCTTTCGCAAGCATTCCTGCCGGTCTTGCATGGATTCCCTGTTCGTCTTTTACTGTGTACATAAATTCTTTCATTTGTTTAATCTCCTTTTTTTCATTTTTCTTTATATAATGTTGGATCCTCCAACGGGTTTCTTAATATCTGTCTATTGCAAATAATGGTTCTCCGGCTTTGATCTCTCCTTTTGCCAGAAGTCTTACTTTATCACTGTCTTCCAGTTCTGCACAAAGGACCGGCGAACACAGAGACGGGGCATGTGCTTTCAGAAAATCAATATCAATTTCCATCAGTTTTTCGCCCTTTTTCACTTTCTGTCCATTTTCTACAAATACCTGGAAGCCTTCACCGTTCAGGCTTACTGTATCAATTCCGATATGAAGCAATAAAGATAAGCCACTGTCAGTTAAAAATCCAATTGCATGTTTCGTATCAAATACAAACACGACTTCTCCGTCCTCCGGCGCAACAATCTGTGCATTTTCCGGTGTCACAACTGCTCCATCTCCCATCATGCGTCCGGCAAATCCTTCATCCGGTGCAGTAGACAGGTCGGCTGCCAGACCTGTGATCGGACTGGACACGATAATTGTCTCTTTTACTTCTTTTGTTTCATTTTCTGCAGTTGTATTTTCTTCTTTTGTTACAGCAACTTCTTCTGCCTGCGGAACGATTTCTTCGTCCGGTGCTGTTTCTAAATAGTCTTCAAAGTTTGACTTGATCACTGTAACTTTCGGTCCGTAAATGATCTGCACTCCATTTCCTTTATGAACCACTCCGGAAGCTCCTGTCGCTTTCAAAATGCTATCCTGTACAAGCTCCGGTTTATAAACTGTGCAGCGAAGTCTTGTCGCACAGCAGTCTACGTCAGAAATATTTTTCTTTCCACCAAGTCCTACAAGAATTCCTTCTGATACTGCATCCTCTGGATTTGCTGCTGCACCTTCTTTTCTTGCGTTGACATCTGCTCTCGTATAAAGCTTTACTTCTTCCACATCGTCACGTCCCGGTGTTTTCAAATCCATTTTCTTGATCAGGAAACTAAACAAGAAATAATAAACGATAAAATATCCAACTCCGATGATCACGATCCAGATCCAGTTTGTCTTTTCATTTCCCTGTAAAATTCCAAACAGGAACATATCGATCAGTCCACCGGAGAATGTCATTCCGACACCGACTTTAAAGACGTGCATCAGCATATAAGCAAGTCCTGCGAATACACAGTGAATTCCATACAGCACCGGTGCAACAAATAAGAATGTAAATTCCAGTGGCTCTGTAATTCCTGTCAGCATAGAAGTCAGGGCTGCGGATAATAATAAACCTGCAACTGCTTTCTTCTTTTCCGGTTTTGCTGTCTTATACATTGCAAGCGCGGCTCCCGGCAATCCAAAGATCATAAGTGGGAATTTTCCACTCATAAATCTTGTCACAGATACTGCAAAATGTTTTACAGACGGATCTGCAAGCTGTGCAAAGAAAATATTCTGTGCACCTTCGATAGTTTTTCCAGCCACCTCTAATGTTCCGCCTACAGCAGTCTGCCAGAATGGAAGGTAGAATACGTGATGCAATCCAAACGGGATCAGCAGACGCTCCATAAATCCGTAAACCCATGTTCCTGCATATCCGGATTTCAAAACAAGATCTCCGATGTGGTAAATACCAGACTGGATCACCGGCCATACAAAGAACATTAAAATTCCGACTCCTACATAGACCAGACCGGAAATGATCGGTACAAATCTCGTTCCGCCAAAGAATGATAACACCTGCGGAAGTTCGATCTTATAAAAGCGGTTATGCAGCGCCGCAACTCCAAGCCCTACGATAATTCCACCGAACACACCCATCTGCAGGGAAGTGATTCCACATACATCTGCAACTGCTCCTTCTAACATCGCGTCTGCTCCACCGTTTGCCGTAATCAGCGCCCCGATGGAAGCGTGCATGATAAAAAATGAGATTACAGATGCAAGTGCTGCAACTTCTTTCTCTTTCTTTGCCATACCGATTGCAACACCCATTGCAAAAATCACCGGCAGATTCGTGAAAATAATATTTCCGGCTGCACTCATAACCTGCAGGATCAAGTTCAGCACCGTACCCGGTCCCATAATCTTCATCAGTCCATACGTTTTCAACATTGTTTCATTGGTGAACGATCCACCAAGCCCGAGCAGCAGTCCCGCTACCGGAAGAATTGCGATCGGAAGCATGAAGGATCTTCCTACTCTCTGCAAAACTCCGAAAATTTTGTCTTTCATAGTTTTTCTTCTCCTTTAGTTTCTTGTTATAGTGTATCCGTTTTTAACATTTATATAGGAGAATTCTCCGCTTCGCGCGAGTGGGCATCTTTTCAGAGAGGTTTATGCAAGAAAAACAAAGTATCATATATACAGCAAAAAAAAGACATTACCCCCACATAAATATCAAAATACTTATGCACGGTTAATGCCTGCTTACTCAGTTACACACCATGTATGCCATATTTATAACATATCAAAAAAAGAAAGTCAAGATGTAAATTTTATAGAAATCACATACAAAATTTACGTCCTGACTCACCTTTGTTGTACTGCGCACAGCTTTGGCGTGCTCATAATTTGTGATATCCAGCTTCTTCTCTGTTTTCTTTACAGATAGTTCATAAGAAGTCGCCTCCTGCCAGGAACGGCAGCGGATGTAAAGGCCTTCACCGGCGTTGACTTTTTGCCATAAAATTGGCGCTGTCCCTCAGCCTTACAGTTGAACCTGACGCTCCGGTCAGCGGCAGGTATATGTCAATTATAGCAACACAGCACGACCTTGAAAAGTAAAGAAAGCCGGAATATGAATTTTATAGAAATCACATACAAAATTCACATCCCGGCTGACTACCGTTATTTGTTCTTATTTACTACAGTTTTATTTACCATAGTAGCATTTCAGATACATTTCTTTGATTTCTTTCATCAGTGGATATCTTGGGTTAGCTGCTGTACACTGATCGTTAAATGCCTGCTCTGTCATCTCATCTAATGTATCAAGGAAGTATTTCTCATCGATACCATAGTCTTTGATCGTCTTCTTGATACCGATCTTCTCTTTGAGTACTTCCAGTTTTGCAAGGAAGTTTTCAAATACTTCTTCATCTGTATTTCCCTGGCATCCTGCGAAACGTCCAAGCTCTGCATAGCGGGCAAGTGCGTGTGGATACTGGTACTGAGAAAATGTTCCCATCTTTGTCGGTACTTCTGCTGCATTATATCGCATAACTTCTGTTAAAATAACTGCGTTTGCAACACCGTGTGGCAGATGGTGGAACGCTCCTAATTTATGAGCCATTGAGTGGTTCAGTCCAAGGAATGCATTTGCAAATGCCATACCAGCCATGCAGGAAGCATTTGCCATATGTTCTCTTGCAATCGGATCATTTGCTCCGTTTTCATAAGCAGATGGCAGGTTTTCAAATACCATTTTCACTGCTTTCATAGCAAGACCATCCGTGTAATCTGTTGCCATGATAGATACATATGCCTCGATCGCATGTGTCATAACATCAATACCGGATGCACTTGTCAGTCCTTTTGGGGCTGTCATTGCATTGTCAACATCTACGATTGCCATATTCGGAAGCAGTTCGTAGTCAGCAATCGGCCATTTTACACCAGTCTCTGCATCTGTGATGATCGCGAAAGGTGTCACCTCAGATCCTGTTCCAGAAGATGTAGGAATTGCTACAAAATATGCCTTCTCTCCCATTTTCGGGAATGTAAATACTCTCTTACGAATATCCATGAAATCCATTGCCATGTCTTCAAAGTTTGCTTCCGGATGTTCATACATCACCCACATAATCTTTCCGGCATCCATTGCAGATCCACCACCGAGTGCGATGATCGTATCCGGCTCAAATGCGCGCATCTGGTCTGCACCTTTCTGTGCACACTGTAATGTCGGATCCGGTGCTACTTCATAGAAGCATGTGTGCTGAATTCCCATCTCATCCAGTTTCTCTTCAATCGGTTTTACATATCCATTTTTATATAAGAAGCTGTCGGTTACGATAAATGCCTTTTTCTTATGCATTACGGTTCCAAGTTCATCCAGTGCTACCGGCATACAGCCTTTCTTAAAGTATACTTTCTCAGGTGTTCTGAACCACAGCATGTTCTCTCTCCTCTCAGCTACCGTCTTAATGTTGATCAAATGTTTTACGCCTACGTTCTCTGATACAGAGTTTCCACCCCATGAACCACATCCAAGTGTGAGAGACGGAGCAAGTTTGAAGTTGTACAGATCACCGATTCCACCGTGTGAAGATGGTGTATTAATAAGGATTCGGCATGTCTTCATTGCTGCTGCATGCTTTGCAATCTTTTCTGTCTGTGCCGGATGCACATATAAAGAAGCTGTATGTCCATATCCACCGTCAGCTACAAGCTGAGCTGCTTTTCCAAGTGCCTCATCAAATGTCTTTGCTCTGTACATTGCGAGTACCGGAGATAATTTCTCGTGTGCAAATTCTTCTGAAATATCAACGGATTCTACTTCACCGATCAGGATCTTTGTATTTTCAGGAACTTTTACACCTGCCAGTTTTGCAATCTCGTAAGCAGACTTTCCAGGGATCTTATTGTTCAATGCGCCGTTGATGATGATTGTCTTACGAACTTTATCAAGCTCTTCGCCTGGTTTCAGGAAATAACATCCACGGTATGCAAATTCTTTCTTTACTTCATCATAAATGCTGTCCAGTACAGTTACAGACTGCTCAGATGCACAGATCATACCATTATCAAATGTCTTAGAATGAATGATGGAGTTTACTGCCATCCTTACATCTGCTGTGTCATCAATAATAACCGGTGTATTACCAGCTCCAACTCCGAGTGCCGGTTTGCCGGAAGAATATGCTGCTTTTACCATTCCAGGTCCGCCGGTTGCAAGAATAATATCTGCATCTCTCATAACGGTATTCGTCAGCTCCAGTGAAGGTGTATCGATCCATCCGATGATTCCTTCCGGTGCTCCTGCTTTCACTGCCGCATCCAGAACAACTTTTGCTGCTGCAATTGTAGATGCCTTAGCTGCCGGATGTGGACTAATGATGATTGCATTTCTTGTCTTCAAGCAGATCAGTGTTTTGAAAATTGCTGTTGATGTCGGGTTTGTTGTAGGAATAACTGCCGCAACCAGTCCGATTGGTTCTGCAATCTTCTTAATTCCATATGCTTTATCTTCTTCGATCACGCCACAGGTTTTTGTATTCTTGTATGCGTTATAAATATATTCTGCTGCGTAATGGTTTTTAATAACCTTATCTTCAACGATTCCACGACCTGTTTCTTCGACTGCCTGTTTCGCAAGAGGGATACGCATCTTATTGGCTGCCATTGCTGCTTCGAAGAAAATCTTATCAACTTGTTCCTGCGTGTATGTAGCAAAGATCTTCTGTGCTTCTCTCATCGCTTTCATTTTTGCTTCAAGAGTTTCCACGCTATCAATGATTGTTGGTACTGTCTCTTTTTTCTTTGCCATCTTCTGATCCTCCTGTAAATGGTGTATGTGATTTCTTTCTATGTTTCATACTATACATGCTCGTTAATATTTTGTCAATTACTTTTGGTATTTTTTTAACATATTTGTTAATTTTTAAACAATCGCTTCGAAAAGCAATAATTTTCAGGAGGATTTTTGTATATATTTACCACACTATCAATGCGGTGTAATAAAGTAGCTATCGTTATTTGATCTTCTCATAAAGAAGTGCTTCCAATTCTTCGTAAGATTCTGTCCGGTTGATTTCATCTCTTAATTTGGATGAGCCTTTCATTCCTTTCGTATACCAAGCAACGTGTTTTCGCATCTCTCGGATACCGATAAAGTCACCCTTGTACTCCATCTGAAGTCTCGCATGTCTTAGCATTGTCTCGCGAATCACTTCCGGCGAAGGACGTTCCGGCAGTTTTCCAGTCTTTTCGTATTCCAGAAGTTCTCTGAAAATCCATGGATTTCCCTGGGCGCCTCGTCCGATCATTACGCCATCACAGCCGGTTTCTTCCCGCATCCGGATTGCCTGCTCTCCGGTTGTCACATCACCGTTTCCGATAACCGGAATAGACACTGCTGCTTTAACCTGTCTTATAATATCCCAGTCTGCTTTTCCGGAATAATACTGCTCTCTTGTTCTTCCATGTACGGCTACTGCTTTTGCTCCTGCTTCTTCTGCAACTTTTGCAATCTCCACTGCATTAATATGCGCATCGTCAAATCCTTTTCTGATCTTCACTGTCACAGGTTTCTTTATTGCTTTTGCCGTCTTTGACACAATCTCATAGACAAGCTCCGGTCTTAACATAAGTGCAGAACCTTCTCCGTTCTTCACGATCTTCGGTACCGGGCAGCCCATATTGATATCCAGGATCTGAAATGGAAGTGGTTCGATCATTTTCGCGATCTCACTGATGATATCCGGCTCCGATCCGAACAGTTGCAATGAAACCGGATATTCTTCCGGATGAATCGCCAATAAAGTCTTTGTATTTTTGTTTTTATATTGCAGTGCTTTCGCACTGATCATCTCCATACATAAAAGCCCTGCCCCCTGCTCTTTGCAGAGCAAACGAAAGGGCAGGTCTGTAACCCCCGCCATCGGTGCGAGGATATATGGATTTTCAAGCTTTACTTCTCCAATCTTCATGCTTAACGTTTCCTGTTCTTTTGATAAATAATATGAAGTCCTTTTAAAGTCAGCTGAGGATCATACACATCAATCGTATCTGTCTCTGCAGCAATGATTTTTCCAAGTCCTCCGGTCGCAACGACTTTTGCATTCTCATAACCAGACTCTTTTTTCAACTGATTGATGATATATTCTGTCTGTCCGATCTGTCCGTAGACCAGACCGCCCTGCATTGCCGAAATCGTCTCTTTCGCCAAAATAGATGCCGGTTTCTTAATCTCGATCGCCGGCAGCATATCTGCCTCACCCCACAATGCCTGCGCGGAAGTGCGGATTCCCGGAGCAATCACACCTGCTTCAAATGTGCCATCTGCTCCGACAATATCATACGTTGTCGCTGTTCCAAAATCTACAACAATAACAGGTCCTCCAAATAATGTATATGCTGCAACCGCATCCACGATACGATCAGCCCCTACCTGTCTCGGATTCTCTGTAACGATACGGATTCCGGTCTTAATTCCTGCTGAAACGACCATCGGTTTTACGCCAAAATATTTAATAATTGCGCTTCCTAAAGAATGCATGATATCCGGAACTACAGAGGCGATAATTACGTCTGTAATCTGTTCGCCTTCAATTCCATGTCTTTCCACCAATTCACGCAATGTGATTCCATACTCATCTGATGTACGCGGCTGTTTTGCCTTCATACGGAAAGTACCGGAGATCTTGTCTTCCGAAAAAATGCCGAGTGTAATGTTTGTATTTCCCGCATCTATAACTAATAACATATTTTCCTCCTACAGCTCTTCTCCCAGGAAGAACACTTTGTAATATAACTGCAGCGACTGCAGTAATTCCTGTTTTTCTCTCTGAAGCTGTTTGATTTTCAACTGGCTTCCAATATCATCAAACATCGGATCTCCCTCTTCAGATGTCACTTCAAAACACAGCTCTCCGTTTTCTTCATAGACCAGTGTCAGTATGCCACCTACGTCGTGTACATATAACACACACATGATTTTCAGTTCGTCTTTGATATGATCCGGTAGTCCTGAAAAATCAGGATTCAGATAATATTTTTCTTCATAAGAATTTGCCCCACAAAGGACGATTTTCTCTTCGTACATAATACCTCCGCTATTTTACAACAGTTTGTCCCGGCTGTCTATACATATCCGTAGATTCCTCGCACAGACACTTCTCCGGCATAGATTTCACGCTCAGTGCCATCCGGCAGAACTACGATCAGCTCACCGGTATCGTTAATTCCTTTTGCGTGTGCTTCATATGCTCCCGCCGGATCCAATACCCGCACATCCCGGTCACGATTAACCAGACACGCTTCATATGCCTCCCGGATTCCGGACAAATCTTCCTGCTGCACAAACTGTTCATAATATTGTTCAAATCTTTCCATAACCGTCGCAATAACTCCGGCACGCTTTACAGGCTTACCCGTCTCCACCTTCAAAGATGTTGCCGTCTCTTTGATCTCATCCGGAAATGTTTCCTGATTGACGTTGATCCCGACTCCGATCACAACATAATTGATATAATCAATTTCCGTACTCATCTCCGTCAGGATTCCGCAGATTTTCTTCTTATTCAGTACGATGTCATTCGGCCACTTGATTCCCGCGTCCACACCAAGCACATCCCTGATTCCATCTGCTACCGCAAGCGCCATTACAAGTGTCAGCATCGGTGCTTTCACCGGCGGTATCTCCGGTCTTAATAAAATAGTCATGGAAACACTGTTCCCAGACGGTGACTCCCAGCCGCGTCCGCGTCTTCCTTTACCGGCAGTCTGTCGATCTGCGACAAACAGTGTACCGTGTACTTCACCTTTCTCACCTGCCGCTTTCGCCTGATTATTCGTGGAATCCGTCTCGTCGTAGTAAACAACCTGTCTGCCCGCCCATTTTGTCGTAACCAGACTTTCAATTTCTGCTTTTGACAAAACATCCGGACTATCCAGAAGGCGGTAGCCTTTATTGCGTACCGCCTCAATTGTGTAACCTTCTTTTTTTAACTGTTCCATTACTTTCCAGACTGCAGTCCTTGACACCTGAAAATGATCACAAAGCTGCTGCCCGGATATATAAGAGCTGCTCTCTTTCAGCAGTCGTAAAATCTCTGCTTTCATCTTATCGCTCCGACTTTCTATCTCTCACCAAGTGTTGCAACCATAACCGCTTTGATTGTATGCATACGGTTCTCTGCCTCATCGAATACCTTGGACTGTGAAGATTCAAATACTTCATCTGTTACTTCCATATCTGTAAGACCATATTTTTCATAAATTTCTTTACCGATTTTGGTCTTCAGATCATGGAATGCAGGCAGGCAGTGCAGGAAGATTGCTTTCTCTCCGGCATTATCCATTACTTCCTTCGTAACTTTATATGGTGACAGTTCTTTGATTCTCTCTGCCCATACTTCATCCGGTTCACCCATAGATACCCACACGTCTGTATAAATAACATCTGCACCTTTGGTTCCGGCTTTTACATCCTCTGTCAAAGTAATGGTTCCGCCGCTTTCTTTTGCATAGCCTCTGCATGTTTCAACAAGCTCTGCATCCGGGAAATATTTTTCAGAAGTACATGCTGTAAAATGCATTCCCATCTTCGCACACGCAATCATCAGAGAGTTACCCATGTTATACCTTGCATCGCCCATGTATACAAGATGGATATTTTCCAGTGTTCCAAAATGCTCACGGATCGTCAGCAGATCTGCCAGCATCTGTGTCGGATGATACTCATTTGTCAGGCCATTCCATACCGGCACACCTGCATGTTTTGCCAGTTCTTCTACACGTTCCTGACCGAATCCACGATATTCGATACCATCAAACATTCTTCCGAGTACTCTTGCTGTATCTTCAATACTCTCTTTCTTGCCAATCTGGGATCCACTTGGATCCAGATAAGTGGTTCCCATTCCCATGTCATGTGCCGCCACTTCAAAAGAACATCTGGTTCTTGTACTTGTCTTTTCAAAAATAAGCGCAACATTCATGCCTCTGTATTTATCTACCGGAATTCCTTTTTTCTTCTTATCTTTCAGATCTGCTGCCAGATCCAGCATGTAGGTAATCTCTTCCTTTGTAAAATCTTTCAGTGTTAAAAAATGTCTGCCTTTTAGGTTCATCCTTCGCGTCCTTCTTTCCTTATTGTCCAGTCAGCCTTTTTGGCCGTTGTTTAGCCGTTGTTTATTTTATTTATCTTTTCCACCAATCTCTGCCATGGACTTCACCAGTCCTGCCATGCCCTGGATCTCGGATGGAATAATAATCTTGGTTGCTTTTCCGTCTGCTGCCTTCTCAAATGCTTCCAGGCTCTTCATTGTCAGCACGGCTTCATCTGCTCCTGCTTCTTTCAGGAAACGAATACCGTCTGCATTCGCCTGCTGCACCTTTAAGATTGCTTCTGCTTCACCTTCTGCTTCACGGATCATTGCTTCCTTCTGTGCCTCTGCTTTCAGGATTGCTGCCTGTTTCTCTGCTTCCGCATCAAGGATTGCCGATTCTTTATGACCTTCTGCTACCAAAATTGTTGACTTCTTCTCACCTTCTGCACGCAGGATTGCTTCACGTCTCTCACGCTCTGCTTTCATCTGTTTCTCCATTGCGTCCTGAATAGCTGCAGGTGGTATGATATTTTTCAGCTCTACACGATTTACTTTAATTCCCCATGGATCTGTTGCCACATCCAGGGAAGCACGCATCTTCGTATTGATCGTCTCTCTGGAAGTCAATGTCTGGTCAAGTTCCAGATCACCGATAATATTACGAAGTGTCGTTGCTGTCAGATTCTCAATTGCCATGATCGGATTGGCAACTCCATAACAGAACATCTTCGGATCTGTGATCTGATAAAACACAACTGTATCGATCCGCATTGTTACATTATCTTTTGTAATAACCGGCTGTGGCGCAAAATCTACAACCTGTTCTTTCAGATCAACACGTCTTGCCACACGGTCAAAAATCGGAACTTTAAAATGAAGTCCCGTACTCCATGTTGCCTGATAAGCCCCCAGTCTTTCGATTACAAGTGCCTCTGCCTGTCTGACAATCTTCACACAGGATATAATAAGCATCACAACAATCAATATTAATATTGCTAAAAAAATCGTATTTAGTGCCATCATCTTTACTCCTCCTCTTTTCTTCTCTCTCTGACAATAAGCTTCACACCTTGGATACCTTCCACTACAACGATCGTATCTTTTGCGATCTTTCCATCCGGTTCGTCTGTCTTTGCCGACCATTCCTGTCCACGGATTTCTACATGTCCTGCTGCCTGCAGTGTATCAATATCTTCTGTCACCAGTGCCTGTTCCCCAATAAGACTCTCAGCGTTCGTCTTCTGCCGCTCTTTATTAAAATACTTCACGGCAAGTGGTCTTGTAAGCACCAGTAATATAACAGAAACTATGAGAAATGCAACAACCTGCACAGGCAGACCGAAGCCGATCACTCCGCTCACAAATGCCACCAGCGCTCCGCCGGCAAACCAGATTGTCGTAAGTCCCATAGTCAAGATCTCGATAATTAATAATATTACAAATAATATAAGCCAGTATACAGTCTGCATAAATATTCCTCACTTTGCTCCGTGCTTCGCACTCCCTCATATCGGGGCGAGCCCCAAAGTCTTGCATCCACTTATGAGTAAACTCATGTGGATGCCGGACTTTTTGTCTCTGGTATCATTATCTTACTATATTTTCTCCGATAACGCAATTCTAACTGTCTACTGACTTCCTTATGATTTTATGAATTTTTCTCTGTATTTCTTCTCTGTCTCTTCACTTCAAACATCAATACCGAAGCGGCTATTGCGGCATTTAACGACTCCACCTCTCCGCTCATCGGAATAATGATATAGTGATCTGCCATTTTCGAGGTTTCTTCACGCAGCCCGTTCCCCTCATTTCCAATCAGGAATGCACAGGAGAAAGCATAATCTTCTTCATCATAAGACTTCTCCCCGTCCAGATGCGCCGCGTATACTTTAATCCCGGCATCTTTGATCTTGCGGATTGCCTTCAGGATATCTTCCGCATAATAAAACGGCATCCGGTAAATAGAACCCATCGTTGAACGGATTGTTTTCGGATTGTAAATATCCACACAGTCACGGCTCATGATCACACCTGTTACACCTGCGCCTTCTGCAGTCCGCACGATCGTACCCATATTTCCCGGATCCTGCAAATTATCCAGCACTAGCAGATGCCTCTTTTCGCCTTTTAACAGATCCTCCAGCTTATAGGATTTCTGCCGCACAACACAGAGAACACCCTGTGGTGTCTTTGTATCCGATGCATGTGCAAATACAGTATCCGTCAGCACTTCTATGTGCACTCCGGCTTGCCCTGCAATCGCATTTACCAGCACTTTTTCTTTTTTATAAAAAGATTCAGATACATATACTTCCTGTAATTCATCCACCGGCACTTCCCGGAACATCCGGATGCCTTCCACAAGAAATACATGTTCTTCATCTCTTAATTTTCTCTTCTTTTTTAAATTAATCAGTCTTTTAACTTTTCCGTTTGCTGTACTTGTAATCATTCTCTCTGTCCCTTAATAACTATAATATTGAAGCACCCCTGATTATGGTGCCTGCAAATCGCTTTTTACTTCACCTTTTTCACAATAATTGTTATACTTTGAAACGGTATCCGACACCCCAGATTGTCTCGATATACTGAGGGTTGGATGTGTCCATCTCGATCTTTTCACGGATTTTCTTAATGTGCACGGTTACAGTTGCGATGTCACCGACAGATTCCATATCCCAGATTTTCTGGAACAGTTCATCTTTGGAATACACATGATTCGGGTGTGCCGCAAGAAATGACAACAGATCAAATTCTTTTGTTGTAAATGTTCTCTCTTCTCCATTTACCCATACTCTTCTTGCAGTCGTGTCAATCTTAAGTCCTCGAATCTCGATCACTTTATTTTTTTCTGCCATGCTTCCGATCAACCGATCATATCTTGCAAGATGTGCTTTCACACGTGCCACCAACTCGCTCGGGCTGAACGGCTTTGTCATATAATCATCCGCTCCCAATCCCAGTCCACGAATCTTATCAATATCATCTTTTTTTGCTGATACCATAATGATTGGTGTGTTCTTCTCATCTCTGACCTTCCGACAGATTTCAAATCCATCTACCCCCGGAAGCATCAAATCAAGAATCAGAAGATCATATTCTTCCTGAAGTGCTTTCTCAAGTCCACTGTCTCCATCATTTGCAACTTCCACTTCAAATCCGCTCAGTTCCAGATAGTCTTTCTCCAGATCTGCAATCGTCTCTTCGTCTTCAACTATTAAAATCTTACTCATTCAATGGTACCTCCTGATATTTTCTCAAAACAAAATACATCGTTGTTCCTGTGTCTTCTCTGCTGGTTGCCCAAATCTTACCACCATGCTCTTCCACAATCTTCTTAACAATAGAAAGCCCGATACCGCTTCCGCCTTTGGAAGAATTTCTCGAAGCATCCGTTCTGTAAAAACGGTCGAAAATATTTGGCAGATCCTTGGCTGCAATTCCTTTGCCGTTATCTTCCAGTTCAACCTGAATAAAGTCACCGACATCTTTTACACGAAGGTTGATGATCGGTTTTCTTTTATCCATATATTTCAACGAATTATTTACAATATTATGCACAACACGCTTGATCTGTTCCGCGTCTGCAATCACTTTCACTTCTGGATCTACATAATTAAAATATCCAAATTCTACATTTTTTGACTCCAGTTCCAGCGACAAATCTTCTGCACAATCTGTGAAATAATCATTTACAGATATAATATTGAAGTTATATGGAATACGGTTTGTGTCAATCTTGGAATACAATGTCAACTCATTGATCAGTGTATTCATCTCATTCGCTTTATTATAGATCGTGCGGATATATTTGTCCATTTTCTCCGGTGTATCCGCTACTCCGTCCATGATTCCTTCTGCATATCCTTTGATTGCTGTCACCGGTGTCTTAAGGTCATGGGAGATATTACTGATCAGCTCTTTGTTCTCCTTGTCAAACTGAATCTTCTCTTCTGCACTGTCCTTTAACCGCTTACGCATATCTTCCAGATCACTGCAGAGCTGGCCGAGCTCATCATCAGACTCCGGTTTGATCTCAAAATCCAGATTACCTTCTTTGATATTATAAGCTGCCCTCTTCATCTTTGACAACGGACGCATGATTCCGCGGTAGATCCACATGAGCAAAATAAATGCCGTTGCGATTAAAACAATAACAACCACACAGATCAAGTCTACAAAAAGCTCCTCCACTTCTGGTATAACGTTCTTCATGTCTGTAACGATAAATGCGCTTCCTTTTTCTCCGCTTCGATATTTAAAATCAATCTGCTTGATCAGTACCTGAGCATTGCCACCCAGATAAAGTCCATTTTTCGCATCGGCATCTGCCTCACCATACTTCGGAAGCTGACGGATCACATATTTTGTTTTCCCACTGTCTGTACCAATGTAAACAATGGTATTTCCTTTTCGCACAAGCAGATAGGCTTTTTTCTTTTCCAGTTTTTTATTTACTTTCTCAAGTCTGGTCGCATCGCCCATCTCTTCCGGATCTTCGGCAATAATCTTCTTTAGTTCTTCATACGGCTTCTCAGTTACTTTTGACAATACCTGCATAGAATTTGATAAGCTCTCCCAGGTTGTATCGGTAACTCCATATGTCTTTTCGATTGAGCTGATCTGATGTCTGCACAGGACTATTCCCATAGTTGTTGTCAATATAATCGGAATCAGCGTAATCGTTAAAAATGCTATCACAAGTCTTGTTCTTATTTTCATAGGAACACCTCCAGACTCAAGTATAGCATGAAAAAAGGCGCTTCACATCAAAGCGCCTGTAAACATTTCTAAAAATTTTATAAATATGCTTTCAGTACATCCACCTTATCTGTCTTTTCCCAGGAGAGGTCGATGTCTGTACGTCCAAAGTGTCCGTAAGCTGCTGTCTGCTTGTAAATTGGTCTTCTCAAATCCAGCATTTTGATAATTCCTGCCGGGCGGAGATCAAAGTTCTCGCGGATGATCTCAACCAGTTTTTCATCAGATACTTTACCGGTTCCAAATGTATCTACCATAATGGAAGTC
The DNA here is from genome assembly GCF_003473885.1 of Dorea sp. AM13-35. NCBI lineage: Bacteria > Bacillati > Bacillota > Clostridia > Lachnospirales > Lachnospiraceae > Dorea > Dorea sp. AM13-35. The sequence goes on along the minus strand of NZ_QUCZ01000011.1, from coordinate 38,378 downwards.
GGATGAGCAACTCCGATTGCGTAAGAAAGCTGGATTTCACATTTCTTGGCAAGTCCTGCTGCAACAATATTTTTCGCAACGTAACGTGCCGCGTACGCTGCTGAACGGTCTACCTTTGTGCAGTCTTTACCTGAGAAAGCTCCGCCGCCGTGACGTGCCATTCCACCGTAAGTATCTACAATGATCTTGCGTCCTGTCAGTCCACTGTCTCCGTGTGGTCCACCGATAACAAAACGTCCTGTCGGGTTGATAAAGAATTTTGTATTCTCGTCTACCATCTCTGCCGGAAGTACTGTATCAAATACATATTTCTTAATATCTTCGTGAATCTGCTCCTGTGTCACATCCGGATCGTGCTGTGTAGATAAGACAACTGCATCCAGACGTTTCGGAACATCATTTTCATCATATTCTACTGTAACCTGTGTCTTTCCATCCGGTCTCAGATAAGAAAGCGTTCCGTTCTTCCTTACTTCTGTAAGTTTTCTTGCCAGTTTATGCGCCAGAGAAATCGGATATGGCATCAGTTCCGGAGTCTCATCCGTTGCGTATCCGAACATCATACCCTGGTCGCCGGCTCCGATCGCATCAATCTCATCATCGCCCATTGTATGCTCTTTTGCTTCCAACGCTTTATCAACTCCAAGAGCGATATCTCCAGACTGCTCGTCAATTGCTGTGATCACACCACATGTCTCTGCGTCAAATCCAAATTTTCCTCTTGTATAGCCAATCTCTTTTACTGTATCGCGTACGATTTTCTGAATATCAACATAAGCATTTGTAGTAATCTCACCCATAACGAGAACCATACCTGTCGTTGTTGTTGTCTCACAAGCCACACGGCTCATCGGATCCTGTTCCATCAGTGCATCAAGAATCGCGTCTGAAATCTGGTCGCACATTTTATCCGGATGTCCTTCTGTAACGGACTCGGATGTAAATAATCTTTTTTCCATGTCATTCTCCCTTCTACTTTCTCCCGGGGACGGGGATTTTCTAGAAAATCCCCGTCCCCTTTTAAAAAAGACCTGTCCCTTTTTATGTTATCCACATAATCATCCACAATGCGAAAAAAACAGTCCACAACAAGTGGACTGTTTATATTCTCATATATCAATCTTCTTATTGTTCGATTACTCGCTCAGGTTGGCACCTTCCCATGATGGGGGTTGCCGCAGCTTCACAGATCCTTTGTACCTCCACTGCTCTGAATAAGAGAAAGTTAGCAATATTTATTATTTTCTTTGTTACCTTATAAGACTTTACACGTTTTAACTGTTCTTGTCAACTGATTTATCCAACTTTTAATTTGAATTTCTGAATTTCTTTCTCAGTTTCTACTTTTTCGATGATACCGCCAAGACCTCTGAGCTTCTCTTCGAATCTCTCATATCCTCTTTGGATATATACAATATCATCTACAATTGTAATGCCTTCTGTTGCAAGTCCTGCAATACAAAGTGCAGCTCCTGCGCGGAGATCCGGTGCACTCACTCTTGCTCCGCTGAACTTCTCAACACCTTCGATAGTTGCTGAGTTGCCTTCCACTTTGACATTCGCTCCCATTCTGGCAAGTTCGTCCAGATATTTGAAACGATTTTCAAAAATACTCTCTGTAATTGTGCTTGTTCCCTTGCAAAGTGCAAGCGTCACACCAATCTGTGGCTGCATATCCGTTGGAAATCCAGGATATGGAAGTGTTTTCACATGTGTACTTGTAAGATCTCCCTTGGATACAACACGCACTGCATCGTCAAATTCTTCTACCTCACAGCCAATCTCTTCCAGCTTGGCAATCGTAGCTTCCAAATGCTTCGGAATGACATTCAATACTGTCACATCTCCTCTGGTTGCCGCTGCCGCAAACATAAATGTTCCGGCCTCAATCTGATCCGGAATAACCGAATACTCTGTACTGTGAAGCTGTCTGACTCCACGAATCTTGATCACATCTGTTCCTGCACCACGAATATTCGCTCCCATGCTGTTCAGGAAGTTTGCCACGTCTACAACGTGTGGCTCTTTAGCCACATTCTCCATAATTGTAAGACCGTCTGCCATCGCAGCCGTCATCATTACATTGATCGTAGCGCCTACACTGACAACATCAAAATAAATATGTTTACCAACAAGCTTCTCAGCTTCTGCCATGATCTTACCATATTCAATCTCTACTTCTGCGCCCAGTGCACGGAAACCTTTCAGATGCTGGTCAATCGGTCTGCTTCCGATATTACATCCTCCCGGCAGTGCCACTTCCGCATGTTTGTACTTTCCGAGCATCGCGCCAAGTAAATAGTAAGATGCACGGATCTTTTTAATATAATCATATTCTATACTGAAATCATGAATGCCTCTTCCGTTGATCGTCACAGTATGACGGTCAATTCTATTCACTGTCGCTCCGATTCCGGCAATTGCGTCCAGTAATACATTAATATCGTTGACATCCGGAAGATTATCAATCTTAACTGTCTCATCTGTCATGATCGCAGCCGCAAGAATTGCAAGTGCCGCGTTCTTTGCTCCCCCTATTTCGACCTCTCCGACTAACGGATGGCCACCTTTAATAATATACTGTTCCATTAACCACACCTCTATATAATATTGCTGTCTATGATATAAGCATATTGGATATAGCAGTTATGCCCATTTTGTTCTCTTAAAAATCTAAAACAGGAAGACTCCCACTTCCTGAGTCTTTGCTATTATAGCACAAATCCAACATTTGTAAAATATTTTTTAATTTTATGTAATTATTTTGTAACATTTAATCCGTTTTCAAGCACACGAAGAACTTCCTCGATTGTCTCTTCCAGATCCCGTCCTTCCTCACTGATCGTGAGATCTGCATACCGTTCAAATAATGCGGTACGCTCCTCATACAGATCTTTTAATGTCTGACCGTCTTTTAACACAACACCTCTGTTTTTAGCATTATGGAGTCTGTTATTTATTGTCTCATACGACGTATGTAAATATACGATCATTCCGGTCTCTTTGTAATGCCTCATTGCATTCTCACAATATACAACACTTCCTCCCGGCGAGATAACAGCACGCTCTTCCTGAATCTCCGCATTCACCCGGTCTTCAATCCGTAAGAAACCTTCATTTCCTTCTTCTGCAATAATCTCTTTAAGCAAACGCTTCTCCACTTCCTGGATTACCAGATCTGTATCTACAAACTTATATCCCAGTCTCTTAGCAACAACAACACCGACTGTGCTTTTCCCCGATGCCGGCATTCCGATAAATACGATATTCTTCATATTTTTCATCCTTTAGTCTGTATTTGTTTGAAATCTTTTGATACTTATTACATTTTAATCCTATCCATTTTAACATAAGATTCCTTTTTCGTCCACTTCTTGCTTCAGAATCTACTGCCTTTACAAGATTCGAACTCATTTTTTATCATTTTCTGACCAATTCTACCAATACCGCTCTGCCTGATCTGCCAACGGATACTTTACCATAAAAAATAAGAACCGGAAATCCTTTTATTCCTCCGGTTCTTATTTTGTATAAATTATCTCTTCAGGATACACTCTCATTCAGAAAATAATATTTTCTCTGAAAGTTTCTCCGCTCCTGCCTTCGGCGGCATATCTCCTGACAGGTCATTACCCACACCAGCTCACGAAGCCAGTCATCTTCCATTTTCGTCGGAAGATCATCTGTTTTATCCTTCTGCTTATCTGCAAAGTCGATCTGACCTTTCACATTTGCATAAACACGACCGCATATCATCTGTATTTGCAAACGATCCGGATACTCATCATAAATCATACTGACGTCATATTCCAGCCGGTCGCATTCTGCCTCTACATATGGCAGAATCTTTTTCACTTCGGCCGGATACATACTCTTCATATAAGATACATCCCGGCTGTTTTCCCGCTCCCAGGCTGTATCGATTGGCAGCTGATTTTGATATGCCATATAAAAAGGCAGTTTCTCGCTCATCGGTTCTGCTCCTTCCAGGGAAATTATCTGCTTTATTATATGCATTTTTTCATAAGCTGTTCCCTGAAATCTTTTCTGTTATTCATTTTTTGCGGCTTCAAAATTCCGATGCAGAAGTTTGTGTTCTTTTCCTTTCAGCAAGCCATCGTACAACGTCTGAACCAACGGATTTTCATTGGACTTCTTAATCTGGGTATTCACATCTGAATCATAAAGACCCTTCATTCTTGCTGATTTTGTTCTCGGTCCGGCCGGTACCGGCTGTCCACCACCCATGACACAGCCTCTGTAACATGCCATTACTTCTACGAAATCATAGTGTACTTCCCCGGCCTTGATCCGCTTCAAAAGTGCATCTGCATTTCCGAGACCACTTACGATTGCCGCACGAATGGTTCTGCCGTTGTAATCAAATTCTACTTCTTTCAGGCCTTTCTCTCCACGCACACCGCTGAATTTGATATTATCCATATCTACACGGTTATGTCCTTTACGCAGACGTCTCAAAACCGCTTCGGTCACACCGCCGGTTACACCAAAGATCACTCCGGCACCGGATCCGATTCCAAATGGCATATCTGACGCTTCAATTTCCAGATTCTCAAAACGGATACCAGACTTGCGAATCATGGAAACGAGCTCGGTTGTTGTCAGTACATAATCGATATCCTGCTTACCGTTTGTTGAAGATTCCGGTCGTAAAATCTCATCTTTCTTCGCTGTACAAGGCATAATAGATACAGATACCACTCGTTTTCCGAGATTCTTCTCCGGATCTTTATAATATTCCCGTACTACAGCGCCGAACATCTGCTGTGGTGACCGGCAGGTCGAAAGATTCTCGGCAAATTCCGGATAACGGTTTTCACAATATCTTACCCATGCAGGACAGCAGGATGTAAAGAGTGGCAATTTTTCTCCGGATTCCAGCCGATTCAAAAGTTCTTCCGACTCTTCTATAACTGTAAGATCCGCACCGTAAGATGTATCAAATACTTCATCAAATCCCATACGATGCAGGACATTTACCAATTTACCCATAACATTTTCGCCACGCGGCAGACCGAACTGATCTCCTACTGCCACACGGACTGCCGGTGCGATCTGTGCGATCACTTTAGTATCTTTATCTGCAAGAAGATCCCAGATAACATCCATGTTGGTCTTAATACTGATTGCGCCTGTCGGACATACAACCCGGCATTGTCCACAGTTCACGCAGTCGGTCTCTGCAATTTTCTTATCAAATGCAGGTGTTACCAGCGCTTTTGTTCCTCGATATGCAAAATCAATTGCATTTACTGCCTGCACATTGTCACACATACGTACACAGTCACCGCACAAAATACATTTATTCGGATCTCTCACGATCGCCGGCGAACTGTCATCGATCGGCTGTAATTCTTTCGTATTTTCAAATCGGACATCCATAACACCCATCCGGTGCGCAAGGCTTTGCAGCTGACATTCTCCACTTTTGATACAAGTTGTACAGTCTCTGCAGTGCGCTGCCAGAAGTAACTCCAGAATTAATTTCCGATACTTCATCAGGCGCGGTGTATTTGTATAGATCACCATTCCGTCTCTCGGTGGTTCGGAACAGGATGCAAATGTTTTTCCTTTATCATTTTCTACTGTACATAAACGACAGGCACCATATACAGACAGTTCTGAATGGTAACATAAGGTTGGTATATCAATATCTGCTTTACGAATGACGGTAAGAATATTCGGTTCATCCGTAAATTCTACTTTTCTTCCATCTATAGTCATTACTCCCATGACGTTTCCTCCTATCTGGCAACAGAAATTGCCTTAAACGGACACTGTTCCATACAGGCTCCGCACTTAATGCATTTCTCCTGATTAATGTGATACGGTGATTTCAACTCACCTTCAATTGCTCCAGCCGGACAATTTCTTGCACACTTGGAACATCCTTTACAGATGTCCAGATCAATCTGGAACTGTCTGAGATTTGTACAAACCCCTGTTTTACACTTCTTATCCTCAATATGTTCTCTATATTCTTCTGCAAATGCATTCAATGTACTGATAACCGGTTTTGGCGCACTCTTTCCAAGTCCGCATAACGCGGTACTCTCAATCATATCGGCCAGTTCACGCAACTCATCTATATCTGTCGGTTTTCCATTTCCGGCTACGATTCTTTCAAGAATCTCCAGCATTCTTTTTGTACCTTCTCTGCATGGCACACATTTTCCACAGGATTCTCTCTGCGTAAAGCTCATAAAGAACCGGGCTACTTCTACCATACAGGTATTTTCATCCATAATAACAAGTCCGCCGGAACCGATCATCGCTCCGATCTTCGCCAGCGAATCAAAATCCATCTTGCTGTCCAGCTGTTTCTCTGTCAGACATCCGCCCGATGGTCCGCCGATCTGAACCGCTTTGAACTTTTTACCGTTCTGAATGCCTCCACCGATATCATAAATAACTTCCCGGAGAGTAATTCCCATCGGCACTTCGATAAGTCCTGTGTTTCTTACATTACCTGTCAATGCGAATGCTTTTGTTCCCGGGCTTTCCGGTGTACCGATACCCAGATACCACTCTGCGCCGTTTTGAATGATCATTGGTACATTTGCGTAAGTCTCAACGTTATTTAATACTGTAGGTTTTGCCCAGAGTCCCTGCTGTACTGTACGCGGCGGTTTTACTCTCGGCATACCACGTTTGCCTTCAATAGATGCTGTCAGCGCACTTCCTTCGCCGCAGACAAATGCTCCGGCTCCTCGGTTGATATGTAAACGGAAGCTGAAGTTTGTTCCCAGGATATGATCTCCTAAAATTCCAATCTCTTCCGCCTGATGGATTGCCGTCTCCAGTCTCTGGATCGCGAGCGGATATTCGGCACGGACATAAATATATCCTTCCTGCGCCTGAACCGCATATGCAGCGATCATCATACCTTCGATCATGCGGTGCGGATCACCCTCCATAATACTTCTGTCCATGAATGCGCCCGGGTCACCTTCGTCACCGTTACAGACTACGTAACGAATCTTTTCCTTCTGGGATGCTACCTGTTTCCATTTACGTCCGGTACGGAATCCTGCACCGCCACGTCCTCTTAAATTTGACTCATAAATCATATCGATCACGGATTCCGGTGTCATCTCAAACAATGCTTTTTCTAATGCAGAATATGCTCCGACCACCATCGCTCCTTCGATGTGATCGGCATCGATATGTCCGCAGTTTTTCAATACAAGTCTCGTCTGCTTTGCGTAAAATGGGATCTCTTCCTGTGAAGCATAGACCTGTCCGTCCATATGATATAACAAACGTTCAATCGATTTTCCTTCGCAGATTGTTTTCTGATAGATCTCTTCACAATCATCCGGCGACACTTTAATATATAAATAATTATGTGGTTCGATTCTCACCAGCGGTCCCATTTCACAGAATCCGTGGCAACCACTCTTCATAACCTTGGTATGTGCAATCTCTGCGCCGAACTCCACCGATACATTCCCGTCATTCTTTGTCAGTTCCAGCATTTTCTGGTAAATTTTATCTGAACCCCCGGCCAGACATCCTGTTCCACCGCAGATCAAAACGCGACATTTCGCACGCTGCCGCTTCTGACATTCAGTACGATATTCTTTTAATTCCGTTCTGTTCTCTATCTTCATGTTATTCTCCTCTCAACTCTTTCAGCAGATCCACTACTTTTTCCGGTGACATCTTAGGATACACAACATCATTTACTGTAATCGCCGGTGCCAGACCACATGCCCCCAGACAGGACACCGTCTCCACAGTAAAATACAGATCGTCTGATGTATGCTTCTTATCATTTAATCCGAGTTCCTTATACAAACGTTCCAGGATCGGAATGGATTTTCTCACATGACAGGCTGTTCCATCACAGACTTTAATGACATATTTGCCTTTCTGCTCGAAAGAAAAATTCTCATAAAAACTTGCCACGCTGTACGCCTTTGCTTCCGTAATCCCGATCTGTTTTGCCACATATGTCAGAAGTTCCGGTGGCAGGTATCTGTACTCCTCCTGAATATCCTGGATAATCGGGATCAATGATCGTTCTTCTCTTGTGTGTCTTGCTATGATTTCATCTGCTTTCTCATAATACGATGTATCTAACATAATATCCTCATCCTCCTTTTTGTTCATTTTCCCCTGATATTGGCTATTTTTTATCAATTTATTGTATATTATATCATAGAAATTATTGATATGTTTATATCAATATCCGATGTCTTCCATATAGAATTTTATATATCCTAAAAAAAGATGCACCCTCAGGCACACCTTCTTTCTTCTAGACAATTATATTTCTTCAATTTTCCTTCTCAGATGCTCAAGAAATTCTTTTTCTTTCTGATTCATCACATATCCTTTTTTATATATCAGTGCATCCCTCATTTTATGTCTTAGAAATCCGACTTCCTTCTGCACAAGATGATACCGTTCCAGCATCTTTTCCGGCAGCGGAGATACCCACATATAACTGTTCTTCACTTCTCTTAAAATATCAAACTGACTTCCTCTTTCAAAAATATATATTTTCTTTTTCGGATGATAGGCTTCCCTTCCTTCCCGGTAAAATTCAATATATTCTCCGTTCGGGAGCCTGGAATCTCCATGTAAGATTTCTACTCCGTCCGATAATTCTCCCGGAGACTGAAAATCCTTTTCTGCAAGTTCTCCGTCTGCGGAAGTCAAAAGTAAATAATCAAATTCATTGATCACCTGCATTTCCAGATTCCGAAGCTGAAGAAGCGATTGGTAATCCTCCTGCTTTCTCCGCTGATACCGTATAATTCCAAGATCATATCCATTCTGACCGATACTGTCGATTGCCGTCATCGTACTTGTCTCCCGGAAATCCACATCCATCTCCATCTGGTCATCCTGGTTGCTGATATACTCGGCAAAAGCATGCGCAATATAGCTGGCCCGGGGCACACAAAATCGAAGTGTCAGCTTTTCACTGCGTTCTTTTCCATAATGTTCCCTTAGCTCATCAACATCCCGGATGACTTTTCTGGCATATTCCAGAAAATTCTGTCCGTCTCTTGTCGCCTGTACTCCTTTTGAGGAGCGTTTAAAAATCTGTATGCCAAATTCTGTTTCTACATTTTTAATTGCTTTGCTTAAGTTTGGCTGCGCAATGTAAATCTCTTTTGCAGTCTGTGAAATCGATCCTCTTTTATCTATTTCAATAATGTATTTGAAATCCGTCAAATTCATTTGTATCTCTTCCCTTTTCCATGATGCCGATGTTCCGTTCCGCCTTATTCTCTACGCGAAACGAAAAGGCGACACATCTTTTGTATCGCCTTTTCATTCTAAGCTCTTTCGCTGTAGTGATGTGCTTCTTCAAGCATCATATCTTTTACTTTCATCAGACGGATCTGAGAGCTTCTCTCGTTCTCGTCCAGCTTCATCGTGATGTATTTGATTGTCTCCTGAGCCTCCGGAATTGTCACATGCTCCAGCGCATTTACACGACGTCTTGTCTTCTCGATCTCAGCCGCCATAAGCTGGCATGCTTTTTCTGTCTCCGCAAGTTTCAACATATCCGGCAGAATGTCCGCCAGTGATTTTACAGCACCATCCAGATCACTGGATGTAAATGCAAATCCATAAGAATAAATATCATTGGCATCAGCAGTCCTTGTCTTCGTATTGAACACAGGAATGTCAACGCTCATAACATTTTTATTGCCTACTTCCAGATTTACTTCCTGTTTTGGTGCCATCAGTGCGGTATTCAACGTAGCCTCATCCATTCCGGCTTTGGCTATAACAAAGTTCTTATTTGCAGAGAGGATTCCGGCTTCTACTTTCTGACGAAGTGCCATGTTCTCCTTTACCAGCTCCAGAAACTGACGCATCAGCTCATCACGCTTGTCTTTCAGGAGCTTATGTCCCCTTCTTGCTGTAACAAGCTTCTTCTTCGTCTTGGTCAGTTCCATCCGGGTAGGAGTGATCTGTTTCGATGCCATTCGCTACCTCCTTATTTCCATTACCTGATTATTGCTTTCCATAATACTGGTCTAAGAATTTGTCGTCGATACGTTTCAACTCTGCTCTTGGCAGCATAGACAATAATTTCCAGCCAATTTCCAGTGTCTCCTCAATAGATCTATCGTTGTCATATCCCTGGGAAACATATTCTTTTTCAAATGCTTCTGCAAATTCTGCATATTTCAGGTCAATCTCTGTTAAGGCAGCTTCTCCTAAGATTGTCATCAGTTCTTTTGCATCTTTTCCACGGGAATACGCAGCAAATAACTGGTTCATCGTATTGGCGTGGTCTGCTCTTGTTTTGCCTTCGCCGATACCTTTATCTTTCAGACGGGAAAGAGACGGTAATACATCAATCGGCGGCTGTAATCCTTTACGATACAGCTCACGACTTAAGATTACCTGACCTTCTGTGATATATCCGGTAAGATCAGGAATAGGATGTGTCTTATCATCCTCAGGCATAGTCAGGATTGGGATCATAGTGATACTTCCGTCTTTACCTCTCTGACGTCCGGCTCTTTCATACATTGTTGCAAGGTCTGTGTACATATATCCTGGATATCCACGACGTCCAGGTACCTCTTTCTTCGCTGCGGAAATTTCACGCAGCGCATCTGCATAGTTCGTGATATCTGTCAGGATAACCAGAACGTGCATATCTTTTTCAAATGCCAGATATTCTGCTGCTGTCAGTGCCATACGAGGAGTTGCGATACGCTCTACAGCCGGGTCATTTGCAAGGTTGATAAACAGAACGGTTCTGTCAATCGCACCTGTCTCTTTGAATGACTCGATGAAGTAGTTAGACTCTTCGAATGTAATACCCATTGCAGCAAATACAACGGCGAATTTCTCATCTGTTCCACGTACCTTTGCCTGTCTTGCAATCTGGGCTGCCAGCTGGGAATGTGGCAGACCGGAACAAGAGAAGATTGGCAGTTTCTGTCCACGAACCAATGTGTTCAGACCATCAATGGCAGATACACCTGTCTGGATAAACTCTTCCGGGTACACGCGGGCTGCCGGGTTCATAGGCAGACCATTAATATCTCTTCTTTCCTCCGGCAAAATCTCCGGTCCATCATCAATCGGACGTCCCAGTCCATCGAAGACACGTCCCAGCATATCCGCAGATACACCAAGTTCCATGCTTCGTCCGAGGAAACGTACTTTACTGTTACTTAAGTTAATACCGGCAGCATTCTCATAGAGCTGTACTACTACGTCATCTCCATCTACTTCCAGTACTTTACAGCGTCGTTTTTCTCCGCTTGCGAGTTCGATTTCACCAAGCTCGTCGTATTTAACGCCTTCTACACCTTTTACCATCATCAGCGGTCCGGCAACTTCCTGTATTGTTCTATATTCCTTTGGCATAATTAGAAGTCCTCCTTCCCGATCGTTCCTGCTACTTCTTTACCGAGTTCATCCATGATCTTCTCATATTCTGTCTCAATATTTTCAGCTAATGTATATTTATAACGACCGATTTTCTCTCTGACATCCATTACAAGAAGATCTTTCATGGATGCACCTTTGTTCAGAGCTTCTGAAGCCTGATCATAGAATGCAAGAACCAGTTTCATCATCAGATACTGTTTACGAAGTGGTGTGTAAGTATCTACTTCGTGGAAAGAGTTCTGATGCAGGAAATCTTCACGGATAGATCTTGCTGCTTCCATCTTCAGACGGTCAGACGGAGACAATGCATCCATACCTACCATCTGTACAATCTCTTCCAGTGCTGCTTCTTCTGTCAGAAGGCTCATCATTCTCTGACGGTCATCCATCCAGTCCGGAGCAACGGTTTCATTAAACCAGTCTTTCATATTATCCAGATACAGCGAATAACTGGTCAGCCAGTTAATAGCCGGAAAATGTCTCTTATATGCCAGTGCGGAATCCAGTCCCCAGAATACCTTAACGATACGAAGGGTTGCCTGTGATACCGGCTCTGATGTATCACCACCCGGAGGAGATACGGCTCCGATTACGGACAGGGAACCTTCTCTTGCATCTTTACCGATGGAAACTACACGTCCGGCTCTCTCGTAGAACTCTGCCAGACGGGAACCTAAGTATGCCGGGTAACCTTCCTCACCAGGCATCTCTTCCAGACGTCCTGACATCTCTCGAAGTGCCTCTGCCCAACGGGATGTAGAGTCTGCCATCAATGCTACAGAATATCCCATGTCACGGAAATACTCTGCAATCGTAATACCTGTATAAATAGATGCCTCACGGGCTGCGAAAGGCATATCGGATGTGTTCGCGATCAGAACGGTTCTTTCCATAAGGGAACGTCCTGTCTTCGGATCCTTCAGTTCCGGGAACTCATTCAGAACGTCTGTCATCTCATTTCCACGCTCTCCACAACCGATGTAAACTACGATGTCAGCTTCTGCCCATTTTGCAAGCTGATGCTGGATAACTGTCTTACCGCTTCCGAAAGGACCCGGAACGGCTGCAACTCCACCTTTTGCAATTGGGAAAAATGTATCAACAACACGCTGTCCTGTTACAAGCGGTGCATCCAGCGGTAGTTTCTTCACATATGGACGTCCTGTACGAACCGGCCATTTCTGCATCATTGTCAGCTCTTTGTCTCCGTCCTTCGTCTCCAGAACTGCAACAACTTCTTCTACCGTAAATTCACCGGATTTGATCTCTTTGACTGTTCCGCTTACTCCATAAGGAACCATGATCTTCTGCTCAACAACTGCTGTCTCCTGAACAGTACCGAGCACATCTCCCGCTCCAACTTCTTCTCCGACTTTTGCAACCGGAACAAATTCCCATTTCTTGTCTCTCTTCAGGGAAGCAACTTCAACACCACGCTGTAAGTTATTTCCCGAAATCTTCATAATATCATCCAGAGGACGCTGGATACCATCATAAATGCTTGTGATCAGACCAGGGCCAAGTTCTACTGACATTGGTGCCCCTGTTGATTCTACCGGTTCTCCCGGTCCAAGTCCTGATGTTTCTTCGTATACCTGAATTGATGCCTCATCACCGTGCATCTCGATGATCTCTCCAATCAGACGCTTTTCACTAACACGTACAACGTCACGCATGTTAGCATCTCGCATTCCGGATGCGATGACCAGCGGTCCTGCTACTTTTTTAATCGTACCTGTACTCATTTGGACGAATCACCCTCCATTTCTTATTTTATTGTTGCGAAAACAGAATATCAGAACCGACAGCCACTTCCACAGACTTCTTAACGCCCGCGACTCCTGCTCCCGTATTACCGGCAATGCCAGGAATCTGGATGATCGCCGGGATGATTTCTTCCTGATATCTTGCAATTTCATGTTTTAACTGATCGGCCCAGGCTTCTGTAATATAAATAATTCCGTAACCACCTGTTGCCAGTTTGTGAAGCTCTTCGGCAGCTTCTTCATGGGTAGTAACCGGAAATGTGTCAAGCCCCAGTGTAGCAAAGCCGTAGATGCTGTCATAATCGCCTAATACTGCAATCTTATACATACATTTCCCTTACCCTTTCCCGAATAGAATCATCCGGCAGGTCGTTAAGCTTACCGGAAAGAATGATTCGTACCGTTTTTATTTCATTCTGTCTTGCAATTACATAGGCAATTACCGGTCCTATTGTAAATGCATTATATTTCTGCGGGCTGATCGTCTGGATGATCCGGTTGTCGCACCACCGTTCAAATGCGGATGGAGATTCCAGAAGTGCCTGCGCACCTTCTGCATATGCCGTTCCCATCAGATAATCACGAAGCGCTTCCTTACCGGAAAGTGCCGCTTTGGAAAGCTGATCCACACTGACACTGTCGCACTCCGCCATTGCCCTTTTCATAAAGTCTATAGATTTCGCGGTTTTCTGTGATCGCACTGCAATCTTAATATCTGCAACTGCAACCGTTGATTCTGCATAATCCCGGATGATCTGGGCTTTTGACGCTTTACCTGCCGCATATACGGCATCCAGCGTTGCTCTGTCGATCATCACGTCGCACAACTGACCATCTCTTGTATGAAGCAGTGTCTCATAAGCATCCGCTGCCACATGCTGCATGTAGTCCGGAAGTCTGGTAAACGCTTTCTCTCTTACGATCTCCAGCATCTCATCCCCCGGAATCGCTACATCATCATAGAAAATGTGCCGGTTCTTTTTCTCCGTGCATACTTCCTTGATCGCAGCTTTCAGATTATGGAAAAGTTTTGGATAGGAAAGTACTGCAAAGTTCTCCATGTCAATGGAAAGATCCTTCACTACCTCCCAGATTTTCTCTTCCTCTCTGGTCAGTATCGCCTCTGCATCTCCGGAAGTATCTGTGCCTCCCCACCCCTTCTCTTCCAGGAACTGCAGGCACTGATGATAATTCTGGCATGCAATCAGCTGGTCGATCGTGCTGTTTGAAAACAGTGACACTTCCAGTGCACGTATGCGCGCAACCGCGTAGGTATACTGTTCACTCATGTTACTTCCTCCTGTCACGCGTTACGCAAATAATATATGGTATACTTTGTCAGACAATTCGTCTTTTTTCTCATCGAACATTGCCTGTAAAGTACAGTTCTCTTCTATCCCGCCATAGGCAAGAACAAATCCATTCTCAATCTTTCTTTCTTCTGCGGAAATCTTAAGGCTTCCGCCTTTGTCCCGCGCAGTGTTCTCCACTGCATTTTTAAAGTCGTCAGACATTCTCTGGAGATCTCCTGCGGAAAAGAAGATTTCTCCGTCCTGCGGCAATGCATATCTTGCAAGTAATTTTAATAAAACTCCAAAATACTCTTCCTCATTCATAGACTCCAGAGACTGATATGCCTTATCCAGCACGTTCTGGATCATCTCCTGTTTTGCTGCCAGAAGTTTTGTTCTTCTCTGCAGATCCATGGAAGATGCCGTACGCTCTTTGTAATTCACTGTATCCAGTTCGGATTTGTGGGCAATCGTCTCGGAAATCTTCTTAGCATCTGCCTCAGCCTGCGCTACAATCTCGTCCGCTTTTGCCTTTGCTTCTGCAATCTTGCTGTCTGCTGCCGCTTTTGCTTCATCCAGGATCTGACTTTTTATTTTTTCTAATCCTGTCATCGCTTCTTTGCTCCTTCCTGTTTTATACCTGAATTGCTGTTACTGCCAGAATAGAAATCAGGAGTGCAAGAATTGCGTATGTCTCAACCATTGCAGGGAACAGCATTGCTTTACCGAACTGCTCCGGTTTTTTAGCTACAATTCCGATTGCTGCCGCTGCTGTCTGTCCCTGTGCTTTACCAGAGATCAGTCCAACGATTCCGATTGGCAGACATGCTGCAAGGATCAGAAGTCCTGTCTGTGGATCAAGATCTGCTGCGCCGCCGCCAAGGAGACCAATCTTGGATAATGTAATGAAACCAACCAGCAGTCCGTAAATTCCCTGTGTACCAGGAAGCAGCTGCATGATCAATACTTTTGCAAATTTGCTAGGGTCTTCTGTTACAACTCCGGATGCTGCCTGACCTGCGATACCAACTCCGATTGCTGATCCTGCTCCTGCGAGAAATACTGCTACTGCTGCGCCAAGTAACGCATATACAAGTCCTAAATTACTCCAAATACTCATGATAAAGTTTCCTCCTTAATATCTACATATTTTGTATCTGATTCAAATGGTTCAAATGGTTTTCCACCGCCTTCGTAGAATTTTCCGAAAAATTCCACAAACTGAAGACGGTTCGTGTGCACATATGCACCAAGTAAGTTGATCGCAAGATTCAAAGTATGTCCCACCACGAACACAATCGCAAATCCGATCGCACCAACCACGCCTTTTCCAAACATGCTACCCATCTGGTTTACAACAGATGCAATAACACCGGTTGCAAGTCCGAGAGCTAACAGACGTGAATAAGATAATACATCACTGAGCCATCCGGTAATATTATAGATGTCATACGCTCCAAGCGCGATCCTGAGAACCGGATTTTTATTTGCTCTTCCTGACATCAGAAGCAGTCCCAGTGCACCGATAATCGCAAGCGCTTTTGCAAGCGTATTCACAAACGGTGGAAATACGATTTTTGCCTGTGCTATAGAAGCAAAAATATCAGATGGGATCAGCATCAGTAAAAGTCCTGCCAGAAATACATACCATAAAATAACATCACAGAAAAAGTCTAATACTTTTCCTTCTTTCAGAAGCATGTAACCTTTGATTCCAAGGCCGACGAACAAATGTACAAGTCCGAATGCCATGGAATAGATCAACAGCTTCATCGGATTATTCAGCGGCGCAAACCATAATGGCTTGATCGTTATATCTTTATTAAAGAATGTCTTTCCTACAACATCGACAACGTCTCCGAAGTAACCGCCAAATAATACACCCCACACAAGTGTAGATAAACCACAGAACATAAACATCTTCATGGACTTTCTCATACTCTTGCTCATCCGTGGGAATTTCTTCAATACTACAAAACATGCAATTGCAATGATCGCACCGTATGCAGCATCAGATAACATCATACCAAAGAAGAATACATAGAAAAACGACATGATTGTCGTCGGATCAAACTCTCCTTTATGCGGAAGTCCGTAGGATTCCAGAACACCTTCTACACTGTCTGAGAAAGCATTGTTCTTTAAAATAACCGGCGGTTCTTCCTCTTCCTTTAACTCTTCCACATCCATCACACAATCGTATCTGTCTGCGATTGCTTTCTTAAGGACAGGAACTGTTTTCTCTGCAACATATCCGCTAATTACGAATGTTCGCTGTGACTGTGGAAGTGTGCCAAGCACTTCGTACTTCTCTGCACGGAGTCTGAAATAATCCCCCACTACTTTCAACTCTTCTCTGCTTGTGGCATATCCTTTGATCTCTTCCTCTGTCACTTCAATCTCTTTGTTCAGTTTCTGGATCTCGGCTTTCAGATTCTCTTTTTCCTTCGCCGGGATCTGGTTGGATATCTGCGATGGTCTTGCAAATCCTCCAGCTCTCAGAGCTTCTTCGGTCTTCTCTGCCTCTTTTTTCAGACAAAATACAGCAAGATAAACCGCGTCTGCATCTTCGGAAATGATCTGCACATCCAGTGCTTCAATCTCCGGACACTCTGCAGCTACCTTTTCATGAATAGCCGCTTCATCTGTGCCCGCCGGCATCGTTCCAAGTAACATTGCTGTTCTGGCTGTACCTGCATAATTCATAGGTGCATCCAACGAAAGCCACGGTTCAAGCGATTCAATCCGATTTTCAATCTTCACAATATTTGCTTTGATCTCTGCAATCTCTTTGCTCTTTGTGAGCAGAGCATCTGCTTTTTCGATGACTTCGTCTTTTTTCGCTGTGATTTTCTGGAATTCATCCTGACTGACAAGCTCTTTTCCCGCTAACCCGGACAACATTGACTGCTTCTGCGGTGCATATATATCAAGGATACCCAGCGCCGTCTCTGTAAGCTGTGCTTTCTTCTCAAAGCTAAGCTTCGCATTCACTGTGTCCATCTTTTCAAAGCCTTCTTCATCAGCGATCTGGTTCATCTCCATAACGCCGAGTGCCTGCAGCTTTTCCAGAATTGCTTTGCGGTCTTTTTTAAGTGCGCAGATACTGACTCTTTGCATCTGCAATACTGCCATAGATCTATCCCTCCTTTACATTTTCTTTCCGGTTAGATCTTGATCAAACCAGCTGTGCAATAACTGCTGCTATTGCTTCGGCTTCTTTACTGCCCGCTTCCCGCTTTAACGAAACAATCTCTTCATCTACTTTCTGAAGTGCGTCCTTTACCGCTTCTTCTCCGGCTTTCTTTGCTTCATTCATTGCGAACTGCGCATTTTCTTTTGCTTTTGCTTCTGCTTCTTCTTTTATCCTCCCTGCAGATGCATCCGCTTTTTCAAGAATCTCGGCACATGCTGCATCGGCTTCTTTCATGGCCTTATCTGCCTCACACTCCGTGTCCTTAATGGTTCTAATGGTCTCTTCTACCATTCCTTCACCACCTCCCTCGCGTTCGTTAAAACTTTGTTGTAAGTTTGATTATAATACCGCAATTATCAAATGTCCAGAATAATTTGTATTCAGGCAGGAACAAGCGCGCTTATTGTTGTGGAATTTACATAATTTTTATATATTTTTCAAATAATTCAGACATTCCAGTGCAAATGATGCAAATGTCCTTCCAGATTCATTCCCGGGAAATTATTTTGCCGCAACGCTTCATATAACACGATAGCGACTGAATTGCCCAAATTCAGAGAGCGTATGTCTCCCAGCATCGGAATACGGATGCAGTCCTCCTCATGATTCACTAATATTTCTTCCGGAATTCCTGCGCTTTCCTTTCCAAACATGATATAGCAGTCCGGCTCATACTGCACGTCTGTATATACTTTATGCGCCTTTGTTGTAGCCATATAGATCTTTGCTCCCGGATTCTTCTCCATAAAATCATTAAAATCAATGTAAGTCGTCACATCCAGATCTTTCCAGTAGTCCATTCCTGCTCTTTTTAAGTTCTTTTCATTCAAACGGAATCCTAACGGCTCAATCAAGTGCAGCCTTGCATTTGCTGCCACGCAGGTTCTTCCGATGTTTCCTGTGTTCGCCGGGATCTCCGGCTCATGTAATACAATGTTTAACATAATCTCTCCTCTTTTCTGCATAACTTAATTTTATAATACTATATAATGGATACACTTTCTACAGCAATAAAAAACGATCCCATACAAAAGATTCATCACCTTCATTTACAAGCGCAAATTCTTTATATGAGATCATTCTATTATTTTTCTTTTGGCTCTGAGAAAATACAATACACCGCATCCGGTGCCGGGCGGTCAATGTAACGTATTTCCTCTCCATTTCTTATAATCTTGTCATTGTTATCTGTAAAATATCCGATCATTGAGACCGGAATTCCTGCCTCTTCCATCTGACGCAGAAATGCTGACTGGTCCGATACTACCGCAAGAAAACTTCCTGTTGATGTCATCTGATACGGATTCAGATGGAACTGTTCACAGACTTCGACTGTCTCCTGCAAAAGGCTGATGTTATGAAGTTCCAGATCAAGACCCAGCCCTTCTTCCTTTGCCATCCGGTAAAGTTCGGCAAGAATACCGCCTTCTCCGATCTGGCGCAATCCAAATGCTCCTGCTTCGCGTGCTTTTCTCATTTCTTTTATCGAAAATACCTGCGGTGCATAGCTTTTGATCTGCGCAAGAAATGCTGGTGAAAATCGTTCCTTAAGCTGCTCCTCTTTCTCTTCTGTCACACGCAGCATTCCTTCCATTCCTGCCCATTTTAGCAGAACCACTGCCTGTCCGGCTTCCGGCTTACGCGTCTTAGTCTCAGCGACAGCAGCTACACCGTTTACGACAACCTGTGCAAAACGGAGCACCGGACTTTTTCCGGACTTTACTTCCAGAAGTTCCAGATCTTTTTCTTTGCAGATTTTCCGGATAGACTTTTCCAGTCCATGAATCCTCGACTGGTATCCATAATCCGGAATCTGTATCTGTACACTGATTCCGATATGCTCTGCACCTTCTGCTGCCAGTGCATTTGCCACAGCCGCAACACCGTACACACCAATCTGCTTTGAATATCCACATATCACTGTCTGTTCACTTATTATATGGCCATCTTTTGTTTCAAATCTCATTTATGCCTCTCCATCTTTTCCTGCATTTATTCCGACACATACGCTCTGTTTCCTGTTCCATGATTATTCCAGAGCCTGCGCCTGACTAATCGCCGCATTAATCTTACTTCTGTTCTGCAAACCGATCGCATTTCTTACAATCGCTGAAGCCTGTGCATTTGACGACTTCGTTCCCACTGAAATCACCTGATCCGACTTATTGTAAGTGCTGTTATTAATAACTTTCCGGCTCACTTGCTTTCCATCCTGTATTACAATCTTCCACAGTCTTGCTGTACGGCCGGTATGCCCGCCACCGGCTGCAACGATCGAACCAATCGCCGCATCCGCATTTGCCTGATATCTCACACCCGGTTCTTCTGTATGCGTCGTCTCACTTTCAAATTGGATCTTACGACTTTCTTTTCTTGTTTCTTTGCCATAAATTGAAAATGTCAGCTGGTTTGCTCCATCAATTCCACCTTCAATATATATTGGATCTTTGTAATTGTTCTGGAATCTGAAATCTTTATAATCGCCTGCGATCGCCGCATCCCTGGACGGATCTACATATGCTACTGCCATAGAATGTGGAAAACGCTTTATCACTTTTAATTCCGCATACAAAACGGCATTATACAATGTCGTAGATACCTGACAGATTCCTCCGCCGTAAGAATCTACAACCTGTCCATTCTCATAAGAACCCGCCAGTGCATAGCCGTGTTCTGCATCATATGGAGAAGTAATATCATGTACCGATACGACGTCTCCCGGCATCAGAATCGTGCCATTTAACTTCTCTGCTCCGTTTTTCAGATTCTTCCAGCGCTCACCTCCACCGGCATCGGTCGAAAATGTTCCCAGGCAGTCTTTGATATTTTTCAGATCTGCTGCTTTGATCCTCGGATGTTCTGTCTTCTGCGGAAGTGTAACCTCAAGCTTTTTATGATTCCATTTCCGGTTCAATGTTTGCACCAACAACTTTTTTGTTTCTTTTATATCGATTGTTTTTCCTTTTTTTTCCGATGTAATCTGAAATTCTCCGTTCACACGCGCAATCGTTGCATCCGTTGCATGCGGTGCAAGCGGGACCGCCTGTTTTTTCAGAACTTTCTCTGTCTTATCCGCATCAAGCGCCAGCTTCATATTTATCTTTGTTTTTTCTTTTTTCAGTCTGCGAAGTTTGCGGTATCTGCTAAGAAGTGTTCCTTTTTTTCCATAAGAAACTGCTTTCTCGATTGCCTGATCTTCTTTTTTATATTGAAACCCAAGATCTTTCAGCGTTGTTTCTGTCTCTTTCTCCCCGGTTTTCAATACAACTGCCTGCTTCTCATCTTCAGCGAAATGTTCTTCCATCGCACGCTTTGCTTCTTCCCGTGTCATTCCGGACACATTTACCACATTAATATATACGTTATCGCAAATCTTCTTCTCCGGATATTTTGACACATAACGATAGAGTGCCAGATAAGCGGCACCCCATACTAATACAACCAGGACAACTGTCATCAGACCAATGAGCTGTCTTCTTTTTCTCCTTCTTCGTAACATCCTTCTGGAAACTCTTCCGAAGCCCTGTCTTCTCCTGTCTCCTGTCTTTTCCCCCACTGCTCTTTTGTCTCCTTCTATAACGATCTTATACCATTGCCGGCAAAATCATAGTAGCTACCATAGCTACAATCACAATCATAATGATAACTGCGACTGCTTTTTTTACTCTTTTATCATTAAAATTCATATTTCTTCCTTCCTCTCTATGCGTTATGCGTTTATATTTTACCCTCTTTTTCTATGCTTTGCAACGATTTTCCCCACAATCTGCCAGACTGTCGATCAGACAGATTCTTGCATCCTGCGTAAGAGGATTTCGTTCCAGATAATCAAACAAAACTGTTTTCTGTAATCTTGAAAATCTTTCCAGATGCGTCATTTTACGCAGCTGGTTTTTGTCATATTTATCATAGGAAGTAAGATAACGCCTTTCTTTATCTTCTGTTTCATAAAACTGACGGTATTCTTCCTTCGTAAGCACTTCTTTTCCTGCAAATGCCGGTCTGGATTTTGCATTTTCACGCAGATAATAATCATACGTCAGCAATTCTCTGTAGTATTCCACTTTTTCCGGATGATATTCACGTACAAATCCAAGCAATATCTCATAGCGCTCACTTCGTTTATGATTAACCTGATGATAATTTTGTTTCTTATAATAACTCCAGAGTTTCTCATACATGGTAAATGCACTCTCATATTCTTTTCCCAGTTCTTCAAGCGTCTCTTCAAATTGTCTGCTGTTATAATAAACTTCAACCATTTCTTCAATGCCTTTTAGATGTAAGATTTCCTCATAAGAGATCCATCTGGTCGAAAGCACTTCGTATGGCGGTGTACTTTTATACTGCAATCCATAATTTTCTTTTTTTGTTTCCATATAAGAACCTTTCAGAACTTTCAGGAAACCAAGCTGCAACTGTTCCGGGCGCATTCGGTATACATCATCAAAAGACACTGCAAAACTTTTGATATCCTCAAATGGCAATCCGGCAATCAGATCCAAGTGTTGATGGATATTTCCTGCCTGATTGACTCTTGCCACTTTTGCAGCAAGCTTATCAAGATCCATTGTTCGGTGAATCTCCCGGATCGTATCCGGATTCGTTGACTGTACGCCGATTTCCAACTGGATCAATCCCGGACGCATAGCAGTAATAATCTCAAGTTCTTCTTCATTTAACAGATCCGCCGACACTTCAAAATGAAAATTCGTAATTCCATTATCGTGTTCTTCCAGATATTTCCATATTGCCAGTGCATGGTCATGCTTGCAATTAAATGTACGGTCTACAAATTTAACCTGCGGAACTTTATGATTCAGGAAAAACTGTAATTCTCGAAATACAAGATCAAGGCTGCGGAAACGAAGTCTCTTATCTATAGAAGAAAGGCAATAGCTGCATGCAAACGGACAGCCTCTGCTTGTCTCATAATAAATGATTTTATGTTCAAAATCTTCCAGATGTTCATATACAAACGGGACTTCGCTCAGATCGATCGGCTGCCGCCACGGTGTTTCTACTACTTCGCCGTTACTGTCACGAAATGTAATTCCATCAATCCCGGCCAGCACATCATCCGGGATCTCATATCCGGTCATTTCCTGTTCTGTCTGTACATATGCTTCACACAATGCATGAAAAGTCAGTTCGCCTTCTCCTTTCATTACACCGGTAACTTCCGGCAGTCTTCGAAGTACATCCGGTGCGTCATAAGAAACTTCCGGGCCGCCGGTCCAAATCTTAAGATTCGGACGGACTTTTTTTATTTCCCGGATCAGTTCTTCAACATATTTTAAATTCCAGATGTAACATGACAGACATAAAACGTCGGGCTGCCTTTCGTAGACATCCCGCATAATATCATCCATCTGCTGGTTGATCGTATATTCTCCGATCTCAATCTGTAATTCATTATTTTCCTGTTCTGTGTGGCAGTGCAGGTCAGCGTATGCTTTCAGACAATAGACTGCTAAATTTGAATGTATATATTTGGCATTGATCGCTGCCAGCAAAATCTTCATTGTATATTTCCTCCAATTCCGGTATTTCCATTGACAATTCGGGCAAAACACGTTAAAATATAGACTCGTGCAGCCGGGGTGTTAGCGGTACCTTGTACCTACAATCCGCTATAGTAGGGGTGATATTGCGCAGAGGGCATTTTTCTTTCGGAGCTGCCCTTAATAAGTGGCGTTGATGACTGGGTCTTACGCGACGGGAATCTGTGAACCGTGTCAGGTCGGGAACGAAGCAGCACTAAGCAGAACCTCCCGGGTGCCGTAAGGCAGCCTGGTCTGAGTTAACTGTTAAGGTAACGTCCGGGAGAAAGTGTTCGAAGCGCAATGCACGTTTTTTATTTCTTGTTTTTATTTTCTCCCTGTTTTTTCAATTTCTTGGTTTCTCTTAGTTCTCTGAAAAAATCTTTCATCATCTGACTGCATTCTTCTTCTAAAACTCCTGTTTCCAGCTCAACTTGATGATTAAATTCCGGCATCTGCAAAAGATTCAAAATAGATCCGGCACATCCGGCTTTTGGATTCATACAGCCGACCACGACCCTGTCAATCCTTGACTGCACCAGTGCACCGGCGCACATCTGACAAGGTTCCAGTGTCACATACATCGTACAACCTTCCAGCCGCCAGTCATCTAATTTCTTACTCGCTTTTTTAATCGCCGCCAACTCTGCATGAGCCAGTGTATTCTTATCAATCGTCCGGCGATTATATCCCCTGCTGATGATCTTCCCGTCCCGGACAATTACACAACCAATCGGTACTTCCCCGATCGCATATGCTTTATTTGCCTGTCTGATTGCCTCTTTCATGTATTTTGCATCTGTATCTGTCATCTTCCGCTGTCCTTTTTCTTTATTTTCTGACACGCCTGCACCAGTATCCAAATCGCTCTTCTTCACTGTCTGCTGCCTGCGCTTCTTTTTTGTCTATGTTATCATCTACAATTGTTTCTGCAGTTTTATTTATATTTTCATCTATATTATTGTCAAATGCCAGTTCCTCTGCCATAACAAATTTCCCAAATCCGAAAACGCCTGCTGCCTGCGCTTCTTTCTCATGATACACTCCCGGTACTCCCAGATAACAGCCATCCTCTTCTTCCAGGAAAAGTAAATGCCCGTAATTATAATAGCCATGTAATAGAAAGCGGTTATTCGCTAATTTCCATTCGCACCGCGGCAGCCTTGCGATCTCCCGTCTTGTGATTCGGTGTGCATTACATTTTTCCATGTGCTCTGTGGCTGCTTCAGATGCGGATATCTCCGGGGAAAAATCGGTTTCTGTTTCTGAACTTATTTTCTCCGATGGCTTTATGTCTTTACCTGAAGCATGATCTGAAGTCAGTACCGGTTCATCTTCTATACCATCTTTTGTATCTAAATTAAGACTGGGCTCTGTATTCGACTTTTCTTTTTTAGATATACTTTCACTTTCCTCACCCAGCCACAAGCGCTCCGGCACCACCGGCATGTCATTCCACAATGCCGCATAATAATTATTTCCTTCTTTCATAAGGAGTACGCCGCACACAGTATGGCCTTTCATTTCATAACAAAAGCGATAATTAACAGCAGGGTTGATATTTCCAATCTCACCCTGCCTAATTCCAACGTAGCCTCTGTCTTCTTCACAAAGCAGGTACAGGAACAATGTCCGTTCACTTCCGAGGCGCAGTCCCTTTCCGTGAATGTGTACCATTCCTCTTGCTCCGCTTTGTTCCACTTTTACAAAACCTACATTCCTTATTCTTTTTCCCTGATCGTATTCATACAGATATCGGATAAATTGCTTCACCATTCCACATCCTGTCTGGTTTATTTATCACAATCTATTCCATGTCCTGTTAAAAAATACCACTCCACGGCCAATCCATTGCTTTGAGTTCTTGATACAGCTGTTTGGCGTAGCTGTCTGTCATTCCACAAATATAATCAGTCACCAGAAGCAGTCTTAAATACAGCCGTTCAATATCTGATTTTCCTTCTGCCTGCAAATGATACGCACTTTTATAATTGCTCGATATAAAAGAAACCATACGCACATCCAGCGATTCTAACTTCTCCGGCTCATCGTCATAGCTGATGATCGCATGCATGAACTTGTCCATCAGGAAATCCAGAACAGCCTCTTCTGCAACTTCCATCCGGTAGATCACATCGGACGTAAACACTTCCCGGTATGCCAGCTCTCCGAGCATGTCCATTAATTTCTCCGCTTCTGTATGATAAAACAGATCATGCGGATATTTTCCTGCCATAATCTGATCATAATTAGAAGTAAATCCATAAGTTGCCTGACCGATGAGAAATCCCTGCACACATATGATCCAGTTCTTAATCGCATACGCTTCCGGATGTGCGACATTTTTTTCTTTCCCACGTAAATACAACTCTTCCAGTACATCTGCCGGGGAAAATGTCTCTGTCTGCTCCGATTTCGTTAATCCTTGCACTTCTTTCAGCTCTTCCAGCAATGTATGGTAACTGATAAATTTCTTAATAAACGCATCTTCAATATCTGCTGTCTTGTACGCGATATCATCTGCCGCTTCCAATATATATGTCAGCGGATGACGGTTACCGTTTGTTCCGGTTTCTTTTTCAATCTCCCGGAAAATCTCCTCATCCGCATAATAATATCCCATTTTTTTCTTCTTAATATCTTCTGAATGAGGATCCATCTGATGGGACGGCACAGGATACTTTACAATTGTATTCAATAACGCATATGTCAGGTTCATTCCATGCTCATCCACCAGAAAGTGTAATTTCGTTACCAGTCTGAGTGCCTGCGCATTTCCTTCAAAATGATACAGATCTGCAAGCATCTGTTCATTCAGAAGCTGATCGACCGGGCGTCCGTGAAATTCGATCTTTGAAAGATTTCTTTCAAACCACTCTCTTATCGCAACCTCACCGTAATGACCAAACGGCGGATTGCCAATGTCATGGATCAATCCGGCACACTGCAAAATATTACAGATATCTTCCTTCATGTGCGGTTTGAAGCCCTCATCCTTTTTATATAACAGAATATTTTCCGCAATATTCTGTCCCAACGACCTGGCAATCGAAGATACTTCCATAGAGTGTGTCAGCCTTGTCCGTATAAAATCGCTCTTGTCCAGTGGGAACACCTGCGTCTTATCCTGCAAACGGCGGAAAGAAGCGCTTCCGATAATTCTGTGATAATCTTTTTCAAATTCACTTCTCAGATCCGTATTGCCATCCGTCCTGCGGCCGGATCCGGACTCTCTGCTTCGCTTTGTCGATAATAGCTGTTCCCATTTCATATATCTTCACGCTTTCTAATCGAGGTAAATCGGTGAAACATAATCATCACCAAGTTCTACTTTCTTTCGTTCCTGCTCACCAAGAAATGCCCACTCTGTCATATCCTGCCATTTGTGATCTTTGCGGCTGTAAACCTGTACATAACCGATACGTTTCGGATGCATCCGCACACTGTTGGACTCATATTCACGACCGGTATATGGATTCATCTCACCAATGGATAAATCCTCTGTCTCTTCTTCCTGCTCGTTCTCTTTCGCAACAGCTTCCTCAAATGCTTCTGCAAATTCCTCTTCTACCGGTGATACTTCTGCTTCTGGTTCTGTAAATTCTTCACCGAGTTCTTCCTTATATTCTTCTTCCGGTTCTGTTATTTCCGGTTCCGGCACTGATTCCTGTTTAGGCGACTGTTCCTGTTCCGGTTGCTGTTTCTGTTCTTCCACTTCCGCCTGCTTTACGCCTTCTGCTTCCTTGTCTGCATGTTTGCCAGTCATTCTCTGGAAATAATCCTTCCAGCTGTGGTGTTTCTTTTTCTTCACCGGTTCTTCTGATTTTGCTGTCGGTTCTTCATCTTCCGCTGTTGACTCTGGCTCTTCCGGCTCCGATGTTGTCTCTTCTGCTTCTCCTGTTGTGACCTCTGAAACTTCTTCCCGGTTCTCCTCTTCAAATGTTTCCCGGATCAGTTCCTCTGTCTCTCGGAAATCATCATATTCCTCTACAAGTTCTTCCACAGGCTCTTCTACAGGCTCTTCGTAGATTTCTTCCGTTACTTCTTCCACCGGTTCTTCTTCATAGACTTCCTCCACGATCTCTTCTGTCGGCTCTTCGTAGATTTCTTCCGTTAGTTCTTCCACCGGTTCTTCTTCATAAAATCTCTCTTCCGTTGGTTCTTCGTAGACTTCCTCTTCCGGCTCTTCGTAAACTTCTTTCGTTGGTTCTTCGTAGACTTCCTCTTCCGGCTCTTCGTAAACTTCTTCTACTGTCTCTTCTACAATCTCTTTTTCCGACTCTGCTGCCACTTCCTGTATATGTTCCATGCTGTCATTTTCAGCAGCTGTATCCTCTCCCAGAATATTCAATTGAAAAGGACAGCCTAATATACTCGCGATCGCTCGCATATCCTGCTCTTGAAAATTATCGCGATTCAGTCTCTGCGTCATATTCTGACGGGACATCTTCTTTCCCGTCTGCTCTTCAATGAGCTTTGCAAGCTCTTTGATCGTCATACCTTTTCTCTTTAAGATAATCTTGACTTGCTCTCCAAATGTCAAATCCAGCATAGCTTATCCTCCTTATTCTATTCCATAAAAGCTCCCCATATTTACCTTATTTATTCTATCAAATACATAAACGAGCGTCAACTTGCACACAGCTATAATACGGAAAACATATCATGCCGATTTTTGCATCAAAACAGACTTTTCTCTTAATATAAAAATGCATACCTAAATAAAGACGGATACCAATTCGTTCATTGATATCCGCCTTTATTCTGATTGTTCTTCCATCTTCATTACCTTCTACCTTTTGGTGGCCCGTACCTTCCTTTCTTAGTATCGTTGTCCTCCTGCGTTACACCTCGGACACTTTCAATTGTATAATTGAAATCATATAACAAATGAATTATTTACAGCTCGCGTCTGTCATATAATTTCGATTTGTTATTTTGTGATTACATTATAGCCTTATATTATATATTTGTCAATATATTTTTTGTATTTATTTTCATTTTCAGATTATTCGAGGGCATCAGACGCTGTCCAGTGTAGGATCTTCTATCTCTTCCAGCTCCACAATATCTCCCAGCGGAATTTCCATCCCGTCTTTTAATACCAGGTGATTTGTCTCAGAATTTATCCTTTTAAATATTCCTGTTGCGATTTTGTAATCTCCGCCATCTTTTTCTTTGTCTGCGACAAAATATTCACACCTGATATAAATCTCCCCTTCACTCTGGCAAATATGATCTAAGGCATAATCCAGTTCTTCCCGGTAACCTTCATCCTGTATAATCTTATGCTTTGTCAACCGGCGTTCCTCCTGCAATTCTTCTTTATGACCGGTCAGGGCTGCAAATGGTGCAAACTGTGCTGCTCTTGCTTCCAGCGACATGCGGGGATGCTTCCTGGATGTTGGATGTGGAAGATCTATGATATCTTTATACTTTTTTTCTGCACTCTCAAATTTTCCATACACGCTCATGCTTTGTGTCCTCCAATCTGGCTGTTTCGCTCCACTGCCGTCGCGCCTTCCTGCAGATTCATGCCTTTTAAGATTGCATTTTTCCCATATTTTTTCTTAATATCCAGCACTGCCTTCTGCATTTTCTTTTCCCGTTCCAGCTCTTCCTGCTCCTGTTGCTTCTTCTGCGGTTCATCCGGATCATTATCAAATAGCGAAAGCTGTTCAAAGCCGTTCTTTTCCTGCGCCGCAGATTCCGACACTACATGATTCGCTGTGATTGTAATACGTCTGACTAGAAGTTCCGGATCTACGATCCGGTCATATAATTCCAATACCGCTTCCATAATTTTTTTCGTTGAAGATGTCCACTTTTCTAAATTTGCCGTACCATGAGCATGCTTTGGCACTTTGCGTCCATAACGATCCGTCGCTACTTCACCTTTAAATTGACTTTTTCCTTTTTGATTCGCCAGATTCTCCCTGTCAAAACCAATCGTCAGGACAATCTGATCTGTCACCAGCTGCTTTTCCACCAGATCCAGAACTAACTGGTCTGTCATTTCCTTTACAACAAGTTTTGCCTGTTTCCCGGAATAAGGACAATGCAATACCTGTCCGGCGCCCATACTGTTCTGCTCCGGCTGATAAGATTTCACAAAATCCATCGTACATGGCTCATAACCCCACGCATGATCAATCAATAATTCTGCATTCACGCCAAACATCTTGTATAAAAGTTCTTCATTATAATATTCATTTTCTTTTCCAATGGAACACCTCGCAATATCTCCCATCGTGTAGAGCCCTGCAGCTTCTAATTTCTGTGCATATCCATGACCTACCCGCCAAAAATCCATAAGTGGTCTGTGATCCCACAATATTTTCCGGTAAGATCTTTCATTTAATGATGCAATTCTCACACCGTTTGCGTTCGGCTCGATATGTTTCGCCACAATGTCCATTGCCACTTTGCACAAATACAGATTCGTCCCAATCCCTGCCGTAGCCGTAATTCCGGTTTCTTTCAGTATATTCTGTATGATCTTCTCTGCCAGTTTCTTCGCCGTTAATCCATACGTTTTCAAATAATGTGTCACATCCAGAAATACTTCATCAATCGAATATACATGCATGTCTTCCGGTGCGATATATTTCAGATATATACCGTAAATCCGGCGGCTGTAATCCATATAAAGCGCCATCCTCGGAACAGCAATAATGTATTGTAATTCCAGTTCCGGATGCTGCTTTAACTCTTCCATATTATAGGAATCTCCGGTAAACTTTCTTCCCGGAGCCAGACTTTTTCGCTTCCTGTTTATTTCGCTGACTTTTTGTACTACTTCAAATAAACGTGGTCTTCCCGGAATTCCACATTTTTTTAAAGAAGGAGAGACTGCAAGACAGATTGTTTTCTCTGTACGACTTGGATCCGCAACAACCAGATTCGTTGTCATCGGATCTAAATCACGTTCCTGACATTCCACAGATGCATAAAATGATTTTAAATCAATCGCTATATAAGTGTGTTCCATCTCGCATTCTCCCTCTTTCTTAAATCAGAACATATGTTCGTCTTATTATAATCTATTTTTCATATTTCGTCAAATATCTGAACCTACCGGATCTGCCACCGGTAACTTCCTCGTCGCTATAATCGAACAGGCTAACTCCTGTTCGATTCGTATACCATCTCGCTTGGCAGCTCGCTGATTAACGGTCGTCAAATGTTGCTATGCAAGCATAGCACATTTTCCTCGTCGCCATAACAAAAAGTATACTCTCCACCGGAAAGTATACTTTCATTATCTATCATATCTTAAGATCTCATACACATACTACTTCTTCAGTTCTCTTACCAATGCATCCACGCCGATCTTCACATTTTCCGGCGATGTAGCCAGATTCATACGGATAAATGTGCCAAATCTGCTACCACCGAACCAGTCACCAAAATCAACTGCCAGATGACATCTTTTCTGCACAACTTCTTTGACTTTTTCTGCCGGAACATATGCGCCCAGATCGATCCAGCACAAATATGTTCCCTCCAACGGCGAGACTACTACATCCGGAAGTTCTTTTTCAAATGTTTCTCTGACATATGCTTCATTTTCACAGATCTGTGCTTTCACACTTTCCAACCAGGAAGCTCCTGTCCGGTATGCCGCCTCTGCCGCGATATATCCAAACGGATTACCACTTCTGACACGGATTCCATCTACAAATGTATCCCATTTCTTCCGGAGCTTATCATCTGGAATGATCACAATGGAATTCTGTCCGCCGGCAAGGTTAAATGTCTTCGACGGCGCTGTGATTGCTACCATCATATCTGCATACTCGCCAACAGATAAAGACGGTACATGCGGATGTTCACTGAAGATCAGATCATGATGAATTTCGTCCGAAATCACATATACCTGATGCTTTCTGCAGATTTCAAATAATGTCTTTAACTCCTCTTTTTTCCATACACGTCCTGCCGGATTGTGCGGTGAACACAGAATAAATATTTTCACCTGATTCTCTACAATTTTCTTCTCAAAGTCTTCATAATCTATATGATATTTTCCGTCTTCGTTGATCAGATCTGAACAGATCAGCTTCCGGTTATTATTTTTCACTGCATGCAGGAACGGATAATATACCGGCGTATTGACGATCACTGCATCCCCCGGCTCTGACAGAATCTGCACAAACCAGTGAAATGCCGCAACCACACCAGGTGAAAATCGCATCCATTTCTTCTCTATCGTAAATCCGTGCTGCTCCTTTTCCCATTTTATAAATGCTTCATAATAGGACTCCGGTATTTTATAATATCCAAATACTCCCTGCTCTACATATTCTTTCAGGGCATCCACCACCCCCTGCGGCACGCGGAAATCCATATCTGCCACCCACATTGCATGTAAGCCTTCCTCGCCAAACATGCCTGTCTGACCATCCCATTTGTTACAGTTTGTATTTTTACGATCTACATATACAAGTTCTTCCATACCATATACCATCCATTTCTTTTGTACTTGCATTTACAATGCTAACGTCATTATAGCACGATTTTTTCTGTTCCCCTATCCCCCAATATATCCTATCATCTTTTTACACAAATCATGCTGCAGAGTTTCTAAAATGTGCGCTTCATATTAATGAAAAAATTTACGCAAAAAGGCCCTAAAGTCTTTCTTGCATGAGTAAACTCATACAGAATTTAACCTTAGGGTCCCTTCTATCATTATCTCAATTTATCCGCAAAGCTGCTGCCGTCACCGGTATAATCAATCTGGAACAACTCACCGATCGTAGCTGCAATATCTGCATACGTGTCCCTCGTTCCAATGTTGATTCCCCGTTTCCATGCCTTGCTGTATCCAAGAAGCGGCACAGCCTCTCGTGTATGATCTGTTCCCTTGTATCCCGGATCACATCCGTGATCTGCAGTAATAAAGAGCACATCATCATCCCGCATATTTGCAAGAAATGTTCCGAGTGCTTCATCAAATTCATTCAACGCATTTGTATAACCCGGAATATCTCTGCGGTGTCCATACATCATATCAAAATCAACCAGGTTGATATAGCAAAGTCCGTCAAAATCTTTTTTCTGGATTTCGAATACTTTCTCCATATTTTTTGCATTTCCATGATTCGGTGTTGTCTCAGTCAGTCCCTGACCTGCAAAAATATCATAAATCTTTCCGACACCGATCACATCTTTTCCTGCTGCCTTTAACTGATCCAGAATCGTCGGTTTCGGAGGCACCAGTGAAAAATCATGTCTGCGGTCTGTTCTTGTAAAGTTCGGATACTCACCGACAAATGGTCTCGCAATAACTCTCGCTACTGCATGATCTCCCATCAAAATCTTTCTTGCAATCTTACAGTATTCATATAATGTCTCAATCGGTACGACTTCCTCATGGGCTGCAATCTGAAATACACTGTCCGCAGAAGTATACACGATCAGCGCGCCTGTCTCCATGTGCTCTTTTCCATAGTCACGGATTACATCCGTTCCGGAATATGGCTTATTACAAAGCACTTTCCGTCCAGTCTGCTTCTCAAATTCTGCCAGCACCTCCTCCGGAAATCCATCCGGGTAAACCGGGAACGGTTTTGGTGAGATCACACCTGCCATCTCCCAGTGACCGATGGTTGTATCCTTCCCCTGGGAACTCTCATACAGTCTTCCATAGCAGCCTTCCGCTGCCTGATCCTGATTTCCATATCCCATATCATCAATATGATAAATGCCAAGTTTCTCCATATTCGGAATGTTCAATTTTCCTGAATCATAACAGGTCTTCCAGGTATTACTTCCTTCATCTCCAAACTGCGCCGCATCTGGTGCTTTTCCGATTCCTGCGCTGTCCAGTACGATCCAAAATGCTCTCATCCCGGTCCCTTCTTTCTTCTTACTATTGATTCGCTTTCTTATAAGCGACAAAATCTTCTGGGTTTAAAAATGCTTCTTTATATCCAAGTTCGTAACAAAGCTGCATGGTGTATGGCTGCTCCAAATATGCCTTCTCAAGAATATCCTTTTCCTTGAACACGCTTTTCACATCTCCGTCCAGCAGTGCATCTCCTTTTGCAAATACGATTGCCCGGTCAAATGTTTCCGCAACGAAATCCATATCATGCAAAATAGAAATCACAATCTTATGCTGTCTCTGTAATTCCTTCATGATAGCCTGAATTCTCTTCTTGCCCATGTAATCCTGTGCGATCGTCGGCTCATCAAAAATAACTACCTTTGTATCCATCGCAACGATCGCTGCGATCGATACCATCTTACGCTCAGAGAGTCCCAGATCATACGGATTAATCTTCTCTGTTCCCTTTAAGCCTACCATATCCAATGCTTTTAACGCAACTTCTTTTGCTTTATCTTTGCTCATGCCGATCTGCATCGGTCCGAACATTACTTCATCCAAAACTGTATTTTTGAAAATCTGGTCATTCGGATTCTGGAAAATAAGTCCAATATCTTTTGCTAGGGTTGCAACTGTCTGTTTGGAAATATCCTGCCCGTTAAATAAAATCTGTCCTTCTGTCGGACGCAAAAGTCCTTTTAATAATTTTACAAATGTTGTCTTTCCGGCACCGTTCTGTCCGATAATCGCAGTGGAGCGTTCATCAATCGTCAGATTCAGTCCCTTCAGGATCTCTTCTCCTGCATTGTATGAGAAATGCAGATTTTTTATCTCGATCGTATTCATAATGTCCTCCATTTCCACTACTTACATGCCAGCAGTTTGTGTGCTTCGTCCAAAGTTACCGGATAATAATCTGTTCCCGGAACACGAAGTCCCAGATCTTTGCAGATTCTTGTATAAACCGGTGCAACTACACCATGTTCATCCAGATCTTCTCTTGCGAAGATTTCCTGTGGTGTGTCAAATGCAACCAACTTACCGCCATCTAATAACATAATTCTGTCGCTGTAAGCTGCAATTTTTTCAATCTTATGCTCTACCATGATGACTGTAATACCTTTTTCACTCAGCTTGGCAACTGCTTTAAATACTTCCTCGCTTCCCTGTGGATCGAGCTGTGAAGTTGGCTCATCTAATACAATAATTTCCGGATTCATCGCGATGATACTTGCGATCGCCATTCTCTGCATCTGTCCACCGGAAAGATCAAACGGAGCACGGTCTCTGTATTTTGCAATATCAAGAAGTTCCAGCGCATCATCGATTCTCTTCTTCATTTCGTTTCTTGGAATACCAAAGTTTTCCAGTCCGAAAGCAATTTCTTCATATACCGTCAATTTTGAACCTGTTACCTGATTAAATGGATTCTGGAACACCATTCCAACTTTCTGGCAAAGTTCGTCTACTTCCACATTGCGTACTTCAATATCATCAATAAAAACTTTTCCGCCGTAAGCGCCACGGTAAAAGTTTGGCACCAGTCCGATAAGGGACTGGCAAAATGTACTTTTCCCTGATCCGTTACGTCCGATCACGCCGATAAATTCTCCCGGCTTAATATCGCAGGTGATTCCATCCAGTGCAAGTTCTTTCGTATCCGGATATCTGTATTTTAAATTTTCAATTTTAATCTCAGCCATTGTCTGTCTCTGTCCTTTCTGCGTATTTTATGCAAACATCATCACAAGTTTCCATACTACAGATGCCACTGTGGCAATTAATAAAATCCAGTAAATCGGACGGCTTGCAGCATTTGCATGGAATACATTCAAAAATGATTTCTTTTCTTTTGAGTTAAATCCACGAACTTCCAGCGCGATCGCACGCTCTTTTGTATCAATAAAAGAACTCATGATCACAGGAGAAATCAACGGAATAAATGCCTTCATTCGGATTAATAGACTTCCCTCAGTTTCCATACCACGGCTTCTCTGCGCATCTGTGATTGTAGACATACGCTCTGTCATCTGCGGAATCAACTGGAACAGGGATACAAATACATATCCGATTCTCGGTGAAAATCCGCGGCTTACCATACTCTCAATAATATCAGAAGGTTTTGTTGTCAGAACGAGTACACAGAAAGCAAAAATAATATTTAACACATTAATTGCAATATCTGCCGCAAATATTAAACCTTCTTTATAAAATGCAACCGGTCCAAGATCCAGTACTACAGTCTCGTTACCTGCACGGAACAATCCCTGAATAATAATTACAGTGATCAATACAAATCCAGATACTGCAAGGATTGGCAGTGTTCTGCGGATTACTTTTGACTGGGTAAGAAGTAAAATACTTAAAACAATAAATCCGATACTGATCAGTTTATTTCCCAGCATTGCCGGAATTACAAGTGCTGCAATAATGTAAAAAGCCTTGCATCCCGGAGTCAGTCCATTTAAAAAGGACTGTTTATCTTCATACAAACTCAAACTTTTCATGATTAGCCTCCATTCTCTTTTCTGTCCTGCCTAGTCCAGGCTCTCGATTCTGTGATTGCTCTGATACAGGGACATCAGACTCTTCGGAAGTCCTTTGAAAAGAGCTGCTACCAACAGAAGTACTACAATTTTATCCGGGATATCTACAATGATCTCATCGATCGTAGATGCCTGCCACAGAGGGAAATGTTTGGCAACTGCTGCCGCATATGCCAGGTCTCCCCAGAGGTTACCGGTTGTTCCTCCCCAGAAAATAATATTTAACGGGGTAGAAATCACAACTGCCGCTGCACCACCAAATATACCTGTAAGCAACGTACCCTTTAAACTCTTAAGTGCTCCGTAATATGCCATCAGCCCTACTACGATTCCGATTCCTGCCTGCGAAAATGCATAGACAGTAGAGATCGGATCCATAGTTACACCATAAATAATATTGTTAATTGCTCCGGAAATCGCTCCGACAACCGGCCCTGCCAATGCTGCTGCAAGACAGGTTCCGATGGAATCCAGCCATAATGGCAGTTTTAACATTCCTGCAAATAATTTCCCAATATAATTGATACCTACTGCCGCCGGGATCAATACAAGTGATGCCGTATTGATTTTCAGCGACCATGGGCTGTTATTATTTTTATTTTTCATTTTTCTGCCTCCGTCCTTTGTGTCTCAGTTTTTTCATAGCTTACTTGACACTACCTTTGTATCTTTCGCTCTCTTAATTCTTCTTGTCCATACGAACGATTGTTTCCAGTGCAGCAATGATTTCATGCTCTTCGCCAACTGCTGCTGCGTTGTCCGCATCTACATAATTATTAATCTCTTCTTCCAGATTTCCTTCATACAGGCTGACTGTATTTAAAATAGAAGCTGTCTTAACACCTCTTAAACCGCCAATGATAAATAAAGCGGCTGTTTCCATATCTGCACCAAGGATTCCTTTGCCTGACCAGTAGTGATCGATCTCATCCTCACGGTCTGTGTAGAAACTATCATGACTTCTTCCACGTCCTACATGGTAAGCATATCCGAGATCCTTCGTTGCTTCGATCAGATTCATCAGTACTCCTGTATCTGGAATTGCCGGATAAATCTCTTCGATATAAGCTTTGGAAGCTCCCTCATCACGGACAGCTCCGTTAATGAGGATCAGATCTCCCATATTGATCTCCGGTTGTAATGCTCCACAGCTTCCGATACGAATCATAACTTCAACACCGATATTATGAAGCTCCTCTACTGTAATTCCTGTAGACGCTCCTCCCATTCCGGTAGAAACTGCCATCACCTTTACACCTTTATAATATCCGCTGATACTCTTCATCTCACGGTTAAATGCGATCTCTTTCACATCTGTTAAATGCTCTTTGATACGGTCTACTCTCGCCGGATCTCCCGGAAGAATCGCATATTTTGCCGCATCTTCCTCGCTGCATCTGATATGTGGCTGTAATGTACTCATAGTTCTCAATCCTTTCTTAATATATCTTCCAAAGACTGTTGATCGCAGATTGATATTTTCCCTTTCTCGAGTTCAATAAATCCCTGTTCTCTTAACTGTTTTAATACCCGGTTGACACTTCTTGTTGTCACCGCCATCTGCTGACTTAAAACTTCTGAAGAAATCATGACAAATTTTGCATCCATTTCCATATTACGAAGCAGATACTGACAAATTCTCTGCTTTAATGTATATAGTGTATTTTCTCCCATATTCAGACACATCCGGTATGAATTATCACACAGTGTACGAATCATATATTCATTAAAATTCTTATCTGTCCGGATCCATTGTAAAAAGAACGTTCGATCCAGTTCCAGAATCCGTACTTTTCCACGCGACTGTATCCGGCTGATGTAACCTGTCTGTTTGAAGATTTCCAGTTCGCCAATATAATCGCCTTTCATATATGTGCAAAGAAGATAACGTTTTCCATGCGCTGACTCTACATAGATATCTACATACCCGGAAGCGATGATATAAAATCTGTTATGAATCTCACCCTGGTTCAGTACAAACTGGTCTGCCTCATAATCCTTTACTTCAAAACGTCTCAAAATCTCATATGGGCACTGACGCAACATCTGAAATATTTCTCTGTCTTTTTCCAAAAGTTCTACTAGTTTTTCTAAATTTTGATCCATTTTAGTCTTCCTTCCTCACTGCAGTTTATTGGCATCAAAGAATGAAATGGATATTTCCTTATTTCCATTTCCTATTATAAAAAAATAGCGCAAAAATGTGTAGGAATTATGTCCGGCAGTTTTACTCTGTTAAAATAAAATCAAATTATTTCTGCCATGAATTCGGGACATTTGTCCTTTTGTGCTTTTATACTTTTATACTTTCGCAAACATTATTTATAGCACGCCCTTTTAAATTTACTCATTTACGTAACTATTGTCACTTCAAACGAATCCTTTTTTCTTAAAAAGTTATATACGATAATGGGAAAATTTCAACGAAAAATCTTAGAAAATCTCGTGTAAATATATTTGAAAACAAGAACATTGCTCTTATCTGCCGAATCTGCCATTGAGTGTTTCTACACTACAGTTTCTATAACACAATATCTTACAATATAGTAAAAACCTGTAAAGCTTATGCCTTACAGGTTTACAAACTCCCCGAGTTGGGCTCGAACCAACGACCCTTCGGTTAACAGCCGAATGCTCTACCACTGAGCTATCGAGGAATACTTATATAGTATAAACCCATGCAATATATTTTGCAAGGGGTTATAACAAATTTTTTATATACCTTCAAAACTGCATACAAGAAATACTCTTCATCCTTTACCTATCACCTTGCTTGGTCATGCCCTCGACCGATTAGTAT
>NZ_QUCZ01000010.1:0-114690 GCF_003473885.1 Dorea sp. AM13-35 | reverse complement strand
CAGGTGGCTCTCAAAGTCCGGACAGGTGGCTCAGAGAGCCCCGGAATAATCACTCCACCTTATGGTATAAGCACTCGAGATTGGCGCGGATACAACAACTAACTCGAATATCTCAAGTGTTATCGGTTCATGCTTGTACCCAGCTTGTTCCTGGCTTGTACCCCAGCTTGTTCACTCAGCCTGAGCCCTAGCTTGAGCCCAACTTGAGCACTAACCTGTGTCCTAACTTGTGTCCTGCAATAATCTTCGGCACTCTTCATGCGCGGTATCATGCGTGGTATCATGCGCGGTCACCACGCATGATAATTTTCCTATCAAATAATCTGCTGTTTTTTTCGCTGATTATTCTGCTGATTTTATTTTAATCTTCAGTAGCTAAACGGTATTTTCTATTTTTATTTGCACCTTCAACCACAACATCTGTCATATCAGATAGAAGCGCTCTTGTTCTAGCTGGACTCAATTCTATATATTCCGCAATTTCACTCGTTTTTGACAAGCCGTTCTGACGTAAGTATTCTCTAATTAATTCCTCTTTTTCCTGAGTTTTTCGTAGTTTATTTTTATCGCTTGTTTTTATCGCTTGTTTTTTATCGCTTGTTTTTATCGCTTGTTTCTTTGAAAATTCAAGCGATAAACGAGTTCTATCTGGATTATAACTTTCCTCTACAACCGGCATTGGCCATCCTTCATTTTCCCAAACTTGATAAATATCTGGGATGCCA
This sequence comes from Dorea sp. AM13-35, assembly GCF_003473885.1. Taxonomy (NCBI): domain Bacteria; kingdom Bacillati; phylum Bacillota; class Clostridia; order Lachnospirales; family Lachnospiraceae; genus Dorea; species Dorea sp. AM13-35. The sequence continues at coordinate 113,965 of NZ_QUCZ01000010.1, read as the reverse complement.
CTTCCGGCTCTTTCTCCAATACCAATCATGTTAAACATCTTCATTAATGTTTTATTTCTCGGATCTGAAATGCCACCACGAAGCATCTGCTTTTTACCGGTGCGGATACTGCCAGGATTCTCAATAACTAGCTTATCATCTTCCTTTTTGATCACCACTCCACAAGGTAAGAAATAATCCGTATTGACCAAGCAATTAACTAATGCTTCTCGAACTGCCTTATGAACTGGAGTATCATCAATTCTTGTAATGCCTTCCAACTTAAAAGGCTTCTTAATATCCTTTGCAATTTTGTTATTTACTCTAAAGAAGAAATCAAATACATTACCGCTCCAATCGCCAGAACTAGACTGTAAACGGTCTGTCCAACGTATTGTAGGGTCAAGCATTTCTCTGTAATCTAAGAAATACTCCGGAAACTCTCTGACAATATGATATTCCTCACCAAACATAAGCAAACCTGCTGTAGTAGGATGTAATTTACCATCCTCACCATATCCGGCTGCACCTATTCGCTCCAAGTACTCTTCATCCGGTAAATTGTTAAATACATGCTCTGGACGATAGCTTTTATGATGATTTCTGAATCCCTTTAAAGACTCTGTATCAATTGCAGAAATATCAAACTGTTCAACAATCTTCATATCCTCTGTTTCATCAGCAGCATCACGAAGCATACCTTTAATCTCTGCTTTAGAACAGTGATAATCACCTTCCCAATCTCTACGATAGCACCCACCGAATAAATCATTGTTAATATAAACCGGCTTCTGCTCTCGCTTAGCTCTTGGCACATAGATAACCAATATGGTATCTCCATTAACCTCGTAAGATTCCACATTTTTATCAGATAACAAATTAATGCTTACTTTCTTGGTATCATGAATTGTATTCCAAAAGTTTCTCTTTAACTTGTCTGCATTCTTTAATCCGGTAGTATACCAAGTTCCATCTTGGCGTTCACCAACACCAAGAATAATTACTCCACCATTAGAATTAGCAAATGAGGAATATGACTCCCATAATGCTATAGGCAATCCACCTTCTGCCTTTTTTACTTCTCGGCAGTTATCTTCTTTATATTTATCAAAGTTCGACAAATCAAATAAATCTGACATATGAGATTTTCAACTCCTTTCCTCTATACACATAAACGAATAGTCAACTATTATCAATTCAATTTTTCAGACCATTCCGCTTCCTTAAAACCAACTAGCACAGTATCGCCATTTACAATAAGTGGACGCTTTACCAACATTCCATTTGTTGCAAGCAATTGTAACTGTTCCTCTTCACTCATTGTAGAAAGCTTATCCTTAAGCTGCATTTCTTTATAAAGAAGTCCACTGGTATTAAAAAACTTCTTAAGAGGAAGTCCGCTCTTTCCATACCATTCTTTCAATTCATCATATGTAGGATTCGCATCTACAATATGACGCTCAGTATATTTAATATTATGCTCATCTAGCCACTTTTTAGCCTTCTGGCAGGTTGAACATTTTGGGTAACATATAAATAGCATTTCTTCATCTCCAATCAAATCCGAGTCATCTTCAATCCCATATTCTTCAAGCATATTTTTTAACCATTCCATATCATATTCTGGTGATTCATTTTGGCTAGTTTCTATAACATTTGCATGCGGACAATTATCACACAACGGATTGCTAACTCTGTTATAACTACCATGTCCACCATCATTCCGTATCTCTTTTATAATCTGACCATCTTTAATTTCAAAATGCAAAGATGTTTCATCTGCATATCCTGTTTCGGGAATAAGCCTTTCTGCAAAAGCAAAATATTTAATACAATGTGATTTGGCATATTTATCAAAGTAGTCTTTACGGATAAAAGCTGTTCCACCAATTGGATCTCTATAATATGAATTCCTATTGTTGTTACATAATATAATCTTTTCTTTATCTTCTGTTTCCCATGACAGGTCAGAAACATTCAATCGCAAATCAAAAAATTTTATAATTTCTGATGGTGGCAATACTAGTGATGTTTCTTCAAAAATATCAGATTGACTTGCTATATTCTTAACACTTTTGCATAACCACGGCTTTTCTTTATTTTCTGGATATGCCTTAAGTTCCCCTAAATATTCCTCTAATTCAATAGTAAGATACCTTGCATTGCCATCATCATCTATTGCCTCTTTATCAGAAGAACAACACCATATATCGTACGTATCTCGCCATTTTGTATCGTGTTTTCCTTCTTCGTGCAATGATATTCTTCCTGCAATCATCACCCACTCTTGTTTCTTTACTTTGACTGTTTCCATAAGATGCAAAATGTTTCGTCTCGTCAATTCAACATCTTTCACCCAATTTATATCTCTAGGTATCGGTTGCTCTAAGGCATTGATTACATAATCTCCAAGTCTTTCTATATAATCTTGGAATGTTGGAATTGGTGCTGTAATTATAACCTCTTCACCATATTCCAATGGGTCATATACTTCATACCCTATGCTATTCTGATAATTATTATATGTTGCAAACTGATTAGTATAATGATTACACATCAAACTTCCATAATATAAACCTGTTGCAATATCCACACACTTCATATAAACAGAATGAATAAAATCTTCTTCTCGCATATTCATTGATTTTCTATCAGCCGAAGTTTCATAATATTCAAAGACATATCTAAAAACTTGCTCAAAACACTGCAAAAAAGAAGTCATATCAACCGTTTCAATCTCTGCCATAGGTTCTATTTCCGGTATAATTCTATTTTCGAATGCCATCCATCCACTGCATTCACCACCACAAACACAAGCATATTTATTGCTGAGATAATCATTTATTCTTTTGATTTCAAACTTCTCATTGGCGAGAAATTTCGTATACATATCAATATGGTCTTTTCCCCAATATCTAAATGGTAGAAAATCTTTATTCATCAAATCCACAGAAAATAATATGTCACTCAAATAATCTGAAACTTGTGCATTTTTATTATACTTATATAAGTCTTTTCTATTCCATGTAATAAATGCATATGGTTTCCCCAGATATGTAGCTATTCTACGAATACTTTTTGCTGACAAATCTTCATGTGAACTAATAATATCATTATAGAAAGCTATAATTGTTTCATTACCTTGATGCATCTGGCTGAGTACATAAATAACAGATTCCTGAATATATAAATCTAAAATCTTATCGTATTCAGAAATAAGTTTATCAATATATCCATCATTTTTTGATGCCACTTCATAAAGAAGTTTCGTTGCTAAACATCTAACATCTTTATTCGGTGCAGCGCAACATAGCAATGCAAAATAAAAAGCCTCTTCATCTCTCCTGTCATCTCTGTCATTCAATGTTGTAAAATACAAAACATTTTTCAACCTATTCTTTATTTCATTTTGAAAATGATATCCCGCTAATACATGGGAAAGCTCTGTTATCCTTCCACGTTCCTCGCAATAGTAATCAAATAAGTAGTTACAACTATTAAACGGTTTATCTGTAAATCCACCCATTGCTATTAGCAATTCACTATGCTCAACGGGTCTAAAGTTTTCTTGAAATAATTTAATATTATTTTGCTTAAAATGGGCCTTAACTAATGTCCTAAAACCAAGGCTCCCTATCAATTCTGTATCCACTAAAAGCTTTTTAATCTCCCTGTAATCCGGTGACATATTATCAAATATTGCAATTATCAAAGCTTCATCAAGACTGTACAGTGTGTCCATTTTAGTTTTAATAGTATCAACTTGCTTCTGATAATCTTTTCCGCTAATATCTTCAAACAAAGATCTGGCAATTAAAAAATCCGTTAATGAATCAATCACAAAATAATATCTTTTTTCACCATTCCTCTCATAACCATCCATGAACCCCATCTGTATCATAGAAGGGAGATAATTGTCTCCCGTATTTATCACCGATAGCAAGCTTTTCTCATCAATTTGTTTCTCGCCATTCATATACATCCATTTAGCAACTCTTTTGGTATCTTTCCAAATGTCTATACCCTGACAGGATATATTATTCTTGAAAACCTTACCTATGGTCGTCTTTATGTAATGCTCCAAAATGAATGTAACAGATGCTACTCCATTTTCAGTTTCATCAACAATTTTCTCTGATGACAAAACATCACACAGCATACTCAACAATAATGCGTTATTGGAGTACAATATATCTTCATATAAATATACGTCTGGAACAGACAATTTAAGTATTTCATCAAGAGCAGACTCAAATGAAACTCCAGGAAATTTATATTCATACTCCGATAATTCTTGATATTGCTGAAGAATCATTTCGTCCATTGAATTTGTTCTATATGTTATTACAATTCGTATTCTGGGATTATTCTTTAATTGTTTTAATATATTCAGTAAACTTTGCTGTCCAGCCTCTGACATCTCATTAATTGCGTCACAAATAAAAACGAATCCCTTTTCACTAGCATTGATGATCTCATTGATATCAATTCTTGATGTATCTTTTTCAAATTTTCCATATAAGCACAAATGCTCTATACAGTTTTTTTCTAGTTTTTCTTCAAAGCATTTTATGAAAAAACTTTTACCAATTCCTCCCTCACCAGAAATCAAACAAAAATCATGTATTTTTAAATACCGTTCTATTTCATATATATTTAATCCATACCAAGAATCATTTTTTTCCTGGATTAACGCAATTATATTCTTTATTTCGTTAAGAAATTTTTCCTTTTGAGATAGGAAAGAGTCATATGTTGACATTACCCTTTCAAGCTTAATTAATTCACCTGCAACGTCCTTATCTTCTTGAGTTTTTCTTATTCTAGGAAGTCCTCCTAACAAGTAACCCATGAATTCTGGATTTTCCCATTCCATAGTATAGGAATGTGAACTAATTTGTTTCATTCTATCTTTTTGATTCTTGTTCAATTCTTTATATTTCATACGGACCTCCTTTCCAAATAGTATTTATTTTTCTACTCCATCAACTCCAAAGCCTTGATAGACTCTTGTTCCACCTTACAGTTTTTATCAAGCATAAACTGAAGTACATCTACATATGCAGCAAGCTTTGTATTCTTTTTTTCTTCAATTACTTTTACATCTGATACCGTCAATTCTTTATAAAGCCCGGCCTTATAAAATCGTTCAATTGTCGCAACATCCATCATAAGTGGTCTAAATGGAATACCTGTTTTCTCCTTCAAATTCTCCAATATCAAAAATCCATAAACGTCCAAATCACCCTTATGGAAATAATCTCTAGATTTATTATCAGCATAAATCTTCTCAAGTAATAACTGCTTTGAATAGTTATGATATCCACCAAGATAGATATGAACAGCATCATCTTCATCTGAATCATGATATGTTGTCAGATTTTCTACGGTTATGACCTTATTCGCTTTTACCGTAACAGCCCTGATTTTTTCAAGCGAAGCATTTGACAATGCAATTCCATCTGGCATCTCTGAAACATCAATTACAGATGTATCAAGCTGTATAACAACATTTCCCTTTACCATTACATATGTTGGATTTTCATATAAATTATAAAATCCAAGAATATCATCTTTTTCTACAACCTCATCGGTGTAGTCAAACAAAATAGTTTCAACGGTACTACGAAATTCTTTTTGAAATCTTTTGGAATCCTTAAACAGTGCTGTAGAAAAATTACGGATATAAGTTTCACTATTTAACTTGGATACCGCTTGCAATACTCGAATTATCTCGCTTGCCCGTTTACCATCATACTTCAAGTCATATGGTAACTTTTTATATTCTTCCAAACACTGGCACCAATCTTTTATAACCGCCTGAACTATCTGTGACTCACTATTTCGATACTCTGTAAGACTCTTTTTTACTTTTTCACACTGTTCTGGAATGCTTGTTCTTTTTAATTTTCTATAACATTCCGAAACACCGGCAATATTTAGTCTTACTTTTGAATATTGACCAGCACTGTTTTTCTCAGCAAAAACAAATTCTTCTACGCAAAGTTTTTCTATTGCAACATTGATATCTTTATAAGCTTCATGATTGTAACGATCCACATATGCTGGATAAACTTTCTTTACTTCAATCTGGATGGCACGCAAAGAGGACGCATCTTTATCAAATGCACCTCTTCTTTCATACATATCTATTAGTCGATTTAGTATGTCTTTGCCGTAATCCATTCAGTTCCATCCTTTCATATTCACAGTTTTCCAATCATCTTTATATCTTCTCGAATGACCGTATAGCATTTCGATTACCTGATTTTACAATCGAGTATGTAATATCACAGTATGGCAAAATAGATGTTGCTTTCTCAGCAGTTGCTATGAGTACCAATTGAAGATTTAATTTCTTAAACATATTCATCATTGGTTCAATTCGATCACTTGTCATATTATTAAAGGCTTCATCAAGCAAGATAAGTCTCATACAGCCATCTGGGTTCTGTTCATATATCTGCAAAAGTGAAGCACATATGGCAACATAAAACGGTGCTTGGTTCTCACCACCACTTCCTTCACCACTTACTTTAGAAAGAGGTACTTCAATGTCTGTAACAGAATTTTTAACAATAATGTCATAATCCAGATATGTTCTGTAATCAACATACATACCCATGCTCTTTGCTCCAGAACGTGTGCCTGTCAGATTCTCTTTTGCATGTTCTTCAACATCCATCATGATTCTGCTCATAAAATCTTCAATCTGACTTTCAAAAATCTCTGATTTATTAGCCTCTGCTAAAAATGCCATAATCTCATTATCTTGGTCTATCTGCTGATTATCTTTATCCATAATAATGTCATAGAAAATCCCAAGTTCTTTATCTTTACTCTTATCAATTCCAAATCGATAGCACTCTTCACCATATTCTAGATTTTCCATAACACGATTAATCTGCTTAAATTGCTGTCTAGCGCGAAGAATATCATCCTTCATTCTAAACAACACTTCCTTACGAAATCTATCCTTACAACGTACCTGTGCCTGAGCTAATTCTTCTTTGTGACGTTCCAATTCAATATTTTGTAAAGACAGATATTCCTGCTGATATCTACTAGCTCCATCAATACCTTCAGGGTAATCACAAGTATATGTTGCTGTATATTTTTGCTGCAACGGTATCAATTGCTGGTTCAAGTAATTATCGAATGCAATAGTATCCTGAGTCGCACGGTTGCCAAAATTATATGCTATGGATGATGCCTTTTTAGTTCTTCTCTCATCCTGATACTTCTTTTCAACATCACTTGCATGTTCAGGATATTCTCTTACAATATTTTCATATGCCATTTTCAGCTCATCAATAGTAGTTTCAAGCTTAGCAATCTCCTGCTCCGCCTCCTTTACTCCAGTTTCAAGATTTTGCTTTTTAGCTTTAATATCCGTAATTTCACCTTGTATCTCGACAACACTCTTCTCACATTCACTCACGCGATCATACATAGCAAGTAAAATTGGATTCTTCTTAAATTCCAAAATCTGTGTATTTATCTCATCAATTCTTATACCTATCGCTTTTGCTTGACGTCCCGAATCTATATATTTTTCTAAAAAAGCAAAATTATTTCCTGCAGTGAATTTATTATATTCACCATACATTTCATCAAAAGATTTTTTCTCATCATCCATCTCATTTAGTTGTTTTTGAATGCTAACAAGTTCTTTTCTGGCGCTAATCAATTGTTTTTCTATAGCATCAACGCCGATAAAATGTTCTTTCTTTCCCATTCTCTGTAAACAGAAATTCTGAAAACGCAAGCGGTCTTTTGTAACACTTTTCTGATGTTGTTCAAGAGAATCTGGCGTTTCACAACACACTACATCTCGCATAACAAATCTTGCATAACGTTTTGCATAAATATTTTCGGACTCAACCTTATCTCCAAGAAAGCTTACTCCATCTTCACAATAATGAATGTCTCCAATTTTTCTTGTGTCAATAAGTCCAATACCTTTTACTTTATCTCCCAAAGAAATAAAAACCTTCTTTGCAACAAGATAATTATCTGGTGCGACAATAATATTAAATCTCTGAGTATTAAGATAACTTTCAACAGCGTCCTGCCAGCTATCATCTGTCATATAGAGCAGCTCACACAAAAGTTTGGCATCCGCTTTCTTACTCTGCTCCCCTAATTCCTCATTAATCTTATTTCTAACAAAGGTTGCCTCTTCTGGATAGCACATTACACCAGCTTCCAGACTCTTAATTTTATCCTCAAGTAATTTAGCCTTATTCGATAGAGTTGTTATTTCCGTTCTTATCTTTGCATCATGATTTTTTATTATCTCTTCTAGGTCGGCTAGTATTCCCGCAGCTTTTTTAATTTCTAAAATACGCTCGTCAACATTTTTTTCCAAAGTTTCATCGCCTAGATTTAAGACACAAGAAAAACCAATGCGGTTTAATTTCTTTTTAAGGGATAACAGTTTTTCTGAAATCTCTGTAAATATAGCCGCTTCGTTTTTTAATCTCTCGTATTCTTTTTCATTTTCTTTGTTCTCTTGCTCTAGAGAAAGCATCTCTTTATTTTCAGTATTATCCTCAGCAGCTCTTCTTGCCTCATATAATAAATCTGATGCTTTTCTTTCCTTTTCAGACAATTCAACCAATTTATCTGTTAAGATATCGATACTAGCAGTCCATTCCGATATAAGACGCTTCTTCTCCTGTTGTTCTTCAACATTTCCTTGATAATTAGCATATGCAACAAGTATCTCATTAACTTTAACTTTAAATAAGCGTGCTTTTGCCTCTATAATTCTTTCATTAATCTCTGCAAGCAGCACTTCTCTATCCTGTGCTTCCTGCAAAATCTCCTGCAGTCTTTCAAGTTCACGCATGTCTTTCTGCAAGAAATCTATATTCACCTCGGGTTCCGGCAAAATGTATGTATAGATGAATTCACGAATGTCTTTTATATCCTCAAGGCTAGTACCCATATGAAATACTTCATTGAACTTTTTACCAATTGGTGAATCTGCTTCTCCAATACCCAGCATACGACAGATTCTTCTTCTAGCATCAGCCTGATTCGAAGCCCTATCCATTCCCTTATTTTCAAGTTTAAAAGCATCCCTTGATGTGGGTTTTCTTCCACCTTTCACCTGTGTAAAAAATGGAATATCCTCAAGTGAATATCCTGGTTTTGTAATATACCAGTCCTGGTATACACCTTTTAAATCCTGCTTTGGCGTTTCAGATTCCACACGAACTGTAATTACAAAATTTTTATTTATATTTTCATCTAAAAACTCAATTCCAATATATGAAACTGTATGCCCTGGACGCAGATAACTATCCTCTGCTCTCTGCTTCTGATGAACAGATCCCAATAATGTTCTGCCGCTCTTTTTATTACCGGCTGTATTAAAATCCTTATTAGTTGTAAGACAATATCTTATAGCATCCATAATCGTTGTCTTGCCCACAGCATTTACACCCAATAAATAAGTTATATTCTTAAAGTCAATAATATCATCCTGGAAATTATGCCAGTTTATCAGATGGAGTCTGGTCATTCTAATCATCGTTTTCTTCCTCCTCATCTGAATTTACATATTGCGCTAACAACTTGCTCGTCTGCTCATATGCTGTAGAAATAGTTGTGTCTGGCATAGCAAGCATTACAGATGCATATATCTGTATTTTTGCATCCATATCAAGCAATTTATCTAAGGGCTGCACAAGATTATATCTTTTAATATTTCTAAGTGAGTCTTCCAATAACACTTTGTCAAATTTTCTTGGAAGATTTAATTTCTCGTATTCATTTTTTATTTCTTCAACAGTTACAACTACTTTATCTTCACTTGTAGACGGACTTTCCCTTTTTTCCACATACAAAAGTCTAAATATAAGGAGCATAATGCTTTCATATTTCTTAATCGCCAATCTACCTGTCCCATGATTATTAATAAGCTGAACCACTCGCAGATTTCTATGAATAACCAATGTATAACCAATTGGCTGAAATAATTGCCTAAAACTTTCCTCATGGTTAATAACGTAATAATATTTTTCTCTGGTCGAATCCACATTTCCGATTAGGAAGCAGTTATTCAACAAATAATTAGCGATTTCTTCTTTGATATCAATAGCCATCTTTAACCCTTCCTTTCTTCAACAATAAATTCTTTAAATCGAACGCCATTACACTCTACAAATGTGTCCTTTAGCCTGATTTCATATTCTCGCTCTGGTGTTTGTGAATATGTATACAAGCCAATGACTTTTGTTAATATTTCCGGATTATCCTTAAATACACTACTAATAGAAATTGCTGTCTTTCCTTGTAAAATATCTTTCGCAAAAGAATTCACATTTTCCGACGTTAACGCATTTCTTATATAATCCATCATCTTACGATTTTTCTCTTCTACTAATTCCATATCAAGTTCATCTATAACAGACATAAGTTCAATCGGTGATGAACATCTCTTTTTCACCGGTGTTGCAAGCGATGCACTATCAAAGAAATTTTGTCCAAATATCTGAAATACATTTTGACAGACGGTTTCATCATCCTCGTACAAATCTTCTTTTGTTTTTATCTGACTAGCATAATACTGAAGCATATTATTAATTTTGCTTTTAACGCTTCCATCAGATAATAATAAGAATTGCGCTCTTTGTACTGCTCTGGTTCTATATATAATGTGCCTATCGTCAATGGTTCTCATGATAGCTTCCATCTCTTCAATATCCATGCGAACCTTGGTAATCAATTCTTTTATTTTTACAGTAGCCTCCGCTTTATCTACTCGCTCTGCATCCATATAATCAGTTACAAGTGCATCCATCAAAGCGCCTTCACATTTATCAAGACTCTCATACAGGCTGGTTCTGTAATAGAAAAGATTATCGTTTGTCTTAAACCTATGATAGGAACCTACTACAATCTTTTCCTCATACTTTTCAAAAAACTCTAATACTTCTTCTGGCTTTTTACCTTGTGTAAGATTATTAATATGATCCTCAATAGATGCAGAAAGGATTCTAAGTGCCTGATTTAAATTATCAAAATCCTCCGAAGCTTCCTTTAATACGCCTTCATAAGGACTTCCCTGTTCAGAAATATGTTCAAACATGGAATAAATCTTAAACAATTTACCCTTATATGTAATGATTGTCGGACTAATAATCTCTTGAAATGATTTAAGTAGTGGCACCACCTTATAGTTAATGGCCAACTTGGATTCCTCTTCGTACTCGCCTTCCTTTTCAGTGAGCCAACCTGTCTCCTTAAGCCTTCTAATAAATCCACCTGCGATTACACGTGTATCTGCAATATTACCATCTGTTTCTGCTTGTTCTTCTAAATCAAGTTCCACCTGTTCATCAAGTCCATAGAAATAGTCCTCAACCATATCAAAGGTTGTACTTTTCTCTATGGCATACATTGGCATGCGTTTACACTTATCCCAAATGAGAGTAAGAATATCAACATATTTTCTTTTATTTATTCCTGTTAATGGGCGAAATAAATTCTCGTCCACTTCATCAAAAATGTTCATGTTCTCACTCCTTTCATTCCTTCCAACAATTATGACATTTGCTGTATAAACTGATTCAAATTGGATTTTAACCAATTAATCTGCATCATTTGAATTTTATCCCAATCATTTTCTTCATTACATTTTTCTTCAACAAGTCCAAGTAACTGTTTCATCGCTTCGATATCTTTCTCATCAAACTCACTTTTTACTGCATATCGATATACCGCAAATAATATACCTCTAAAATCACCTAATTGTTCAGAAGAAGATTTTGCCAACATCTCTATAATTTTATCCGGTTCATACTTACTCAAAAAACGATGCCCTATAGTGTATTTGTCTGTATTTCTACATACATCATTATATAATTCTTCAATGTCTTGAGGATTATAATCAAATTCCTTTTGTTTGGTGTCAAAAGAAAGTGCATCTGATAGCTTGCCAATAAATTCTTCGTATTCTTGTTTAAGCGCAGGCTCTTCTATGCTATATGTATGTGAAAAATAGATTTCTGCATCTGTATTAGTCCTCGTTCCAACACCCTTTGCATTTTTTATCATTAATTCACAGGACTTTTTGTAATCAAATCCCACGACTGAACCAAGATAAATCATATAATATGCTAATTTACAATAAGCATGAATTCCTATTGCATCGGCTGTATGCAGTTTTTTCTCAATATTAACTAACGCGGAATATACATGTTCTTCTGTCTCTTCCGCATAATTACCTAATATTCTTAAATCTGGGTCTTTATATTCAGCATGCCTTTCAAAGAAGCGAAAATCTTTATATGCTTCATATGTCTTTTCGACTAATTGAGCATCAAATGTCTGCCATCTCGTATAGTCATATGCAAAACGCATCAATGGCATATCATTAGAGCCTAGCTTTGTTGAAAGGTAATCGTTACCCTCCCATTTAGGGAACTCATCAGCTTTTATATTTGCAGATAGACAAATCACTCCCTTTAATAGACATTCATAAAAATCGTCCTCGTATTCATTTGCGTTCATTTTATCTATAATATCTGTTGTCTTCTGTATCGCAAATATAAAAGTCCGCAGATTTTTCTTGCAAATATTACAAACAATTCCGGATAAATTCCTATACTCCTCCTCGTTTCGTTCAAAAATGTTATTAAGCTTGCAATTATCAAATTCTCTAATTATTTGAATTACTGCCTGTTCATAATCACTATTAAACTGAATTGTATCGCTTATTGTTTTCTCTTTTATTCGAAGATACTTTTTCACCTCTTCTGGAACTTTGATTTCCTGTTTCTTTTCATCCTTTTTTTCATGAACTTTGGCAAAGTCAAAATTGAATTTATTATCATTTTTTCTCAGAATTTCATTTTCATTAGCAACTAGTAAAACCTTTACTCCGTCTCTTTCTACTAAACCATTCACATAACCAAGTAAATTGGTGATATTGATATTACTTCTTTCAACATCCTCTAGAATGAGCAATTTATCTTTTAGATTAACCGATTCATACAATTCACTTAAATCATCGTCAGATAATCCCAAGTTAATACCAGCTAGACCTGTGATATTTTTTATTACATTTTTTGCAATCACTTTTCCTGTAGTCACCGTTTCCGAATGTTTTCCACCTAAAGTATGCATTCTTAACTCCATGTATATACTTTTACTAATCATGGAAATATCATCTAGCCCATATAGTGACACTACAACAGAAGTTGCATTATGCTCCTTCAAAAAAGGAACCAATTTATTTTCAATATAGTAGGTCTTCCCAGATCCCCATTCACCAGTAAGCATAATGGCGGTCCCAGTCTTATCTTTTAATAAATAGTGTAATATATAATTATTTAACCCATTAATTGTCATATTCCCACCTTACCTTTATAACTTCCTAAAGCAAAAACTAAATTAATTGCAATAATTCTTCGATGCGAGCAGCTATACGTTTTTGTTCGGCAATTGGTGGCAACGGAATCACAGCTGACGCAACCTTATCTTTATTAAGATTGTCTACAGTAGCACCAGACGCTTTTTGTGAAAACTGGTCAAATGCATATTTTGATGATAATAACCAATATAAGTAATCTAAATCAAAAACTTCTTTTGTATTCCTGAGTAGTAACCAACCATCGTGTATGCAACCTTCAATTTGTGATATATATGGTCTACCAAAACTCATAGAATTAGTTAACAAAAAATCTCCTGGATATACTTTTCTGCTTTTTCTTTCCCCTTCAGGTTTGATTTTTTCCTTTGTTTGTACTATATATTTTCCATCCTTAGCAACATCACCTATTTTAATCCAGTTTATGCCGTCTTCTGCATCAGTTAAAAATGCCTTTATTGGTCTTGGCGACCCTCCCCGCTCGATTTCCATAGCCCATCCTAATCTAATCCATCTCCAATTTTTAGGAATGGATAAAGTTTTTTCTTTATCCGTTATTTTTTCATCCCCAACTAATTCTTCTGCAATTCCATCTTCTGGTAACTGTGATGTTAATTTACCTTGAATTCCTTCATCAATTATTTTGTTTCTAAACAATTCACAATCTGATATAAGTTTTTCTTGTAATTGTTTTATTGAAACCGAATACACATTTTCACTAAATTGATTGTTTATCAAAGCCTTTCTGATTACCGATACAGCTTCTACTATCCCCTCTGATTCTTCTTGGATATCTTCTAGCACTTCAGTTATATTCCTTTCATCTTTTTCTTCAAGATTTATCCACTTAAAATCAAGATTGCTCGCAGCTTTTATTTCTTTTTCTGAAAAGCATCTCCACCTTCCATTTGGATTTGTAACCTCATCGTATGAAGCAACTCTATCATTTTCATGTCCAGAGCAATAAGAATCCACGAAATCTTGCAAATGAGCCCTAGTCATAGGTTTTGTCACTAATGTATGTTTAACTCCTGTTCTATAGTCATATACCCAAATATCTTTTGTGGGCTCACCTTTCTCAAAAAATAACACATTAGTTTTTACACCATTTGCATAAAAAATTCCTGTTGGCAATCTAAGAATAGTATGTAAATTAAAATCTTTAAGAAGCTTTTCTCTTACTTTTTCAGTTGCATTTCCATCTGCTAAAACACTATCCGGCAGAACCACTCCCACTCGTCCACCTGTTTTTACTATCGACATGATATGTTGCAAAAAATTAACCTGATTATCTGGTGTTTTCACAAAATCCGGACGATTTGTTGACACCTCAACACTACCCTGTGGTCTTGTTCCAAATGGTGGATTAGCCAGAATAACCTGGTACATCTTATCTGATGTATCGATAAGCGAATCCTGATATGCGATAGGGCTCTTATTTACACCGATGTCATGAAGATACAGATTCATAGATGCAAGTGTTACAACTAATGCTGTATTATCCGCACCGAATAAAGCATGATTCTTTAGGAACTTCTGTTTTTCCATATCCTTGCTCTGACCTTTCATATGGTCATATGCAGCAAGAAGGAAACCACCAGTTCCACAAGCAGGATCTGCTACTGTCTCATCAATTTTTGGATCTACCACTTCGACAATCGCTTGAATAAGTGCTCTTGGTGTAAAATACTGTCCAGCACCGCTCTTCTTATCCTGTCCATTTTTCTCTAAAATAGATTCATAGATTGCACCCTTTAAGTCGCCTTCCATCATGTACCAGTCTTCACCAGCCACCATTTCGATAACCTTTGCAAGCATAACCGGTCTATCAATCTTATTACTTGCTCTTGTGAAGATAGTTCCAATAAGACCTTCGTCCTTTGAAAGTTCATCAAGAATTTCCTCATATTTGTCAACAAGGTCTGTACCACTTAAGTCACACAAATCTTTCCATTTGTAGCCTTCCGGGATTGAACTTCCAAGTCCTAATTCTTCTTTTTCGTTATCCATTTTCAGGAATAAAATATATGTAAGCTGTGTGATATAGTCTGTGAATCCAACACCTGCTGCCGCCATAACATTTGCTATATCTCCAACCTTTTTAATTAATGCTGCTTCGCTTTTTTGATTTGCCATACTATGCCACCTTTAATATAAATTTTGAAAGCGTCTGAATCTCACTAGCCAATGTAGCACCACCAAAACTCTTAACTGCTCTCTTCCATAATTCTGTATCAGTTTCATTAAGTTCCATAACAGTAATTGCACCATCATTAATGATGTATTCTGCAATTTGCTGCATAATATCCTTCTGGTCTTCTGTAAGTACACGCTGCGCGCGACCACAATACAAGCTGAATCTCTGTGCATATCCATTGATAAGACTTGTGAGTTTCTGATTTTTCTTATACGCATAACGCACTATCTGAATAAGATTTGTAAGTGCATTTACATTAGCCTTGCCATCAAGTGCTTCTACATCTCCTTGTTCATCCAGAAGCTTATAGTTCTTCCATATCTGATATGCTCCATACTGTCTGCTTTCAGCTAACAACCTATCCTGCAATTCCATAAGCATTTCATGTGTGATAAGCGTATCCTCTGAATTATAAATAATACGTAGAGCTTCAATACTATCTTTATTATCATCAAGGTATTTTTCAAAATTCTCGATATATGTCTTTGCAGATTCCTTTGAGAAACCAGCATAAAGTACCTTGTCATCATCACCAGATTTCACCATATAACCACGCTGCATTTCAAGTAACTTATTTCTCGCCTGAAGATTTCCAATCAAACAATAGATAAGTGCCATTCTTGCAGTATTGTCATGGGATGGACTAATATACTCAACCAATGTTCCCTCTGCAAATGCAGTATTAATATCATTTGCAAGCTTTCTTGGTGCGAAACCATAACTTGTAATAAAGTAATCAAGGTGTCTTCCAAAGAGAACGCTTTCTTCATAACGTCTGTTAATAGTTGAACAATAATCCCTAAGAAGCATAAGGTTATCATCGCTTACTTCGTTGTGTGCAAGTCTTTCTAATAAGTGTTCCAATGATAAGGGTCTCTTTGGTCCAGGTCCTACTCCCGGCTTTGGAATATGCTTTTCAGACTCCGTTACTCCTACTGCATCCACTATGTAATAGCATTCCTTCGTATCTGCATTTGGAGTAACTTCCTTTAACTTATCATCGCTGATAATACGGCATCCTCTACCCTTCATCTGTGTATAAAGAACATCAGAATGAACATCCTTCATAAAGAGAACCACTTCCAAAGGCTTAACATCTGTACCGGTTGCAACCAATGTAACGGTAACTGCAATTCGGAAATCCTTTGTAGTTCTTAAATCCGTTATCAATGCATCTGAATCCCCTGCTGTATATGTGATTTTCTGAACATAATTCTTAGGCAAGGTATTGTTCTCAAATTCCGTCTTAAATACATCCTCTGCAATCTCTACAATTTCAGCTGCGTGGTTATCATCCTTCGCAAATATAAGAGTTTTAGGTATGAATTCCCACTTCTTGTCACGCTCTGGATATAAATCTTCATAAATAGCCTTTTTATAAGCGAGTAATACTTCTCTAATCTGATTTTTATTAACTACAGACCTATCAAGTTCTGATGAACCATATTCAACTGTAATTGGAGCTGCATGTGTTTCTGATTTTCCAGTTCTTTTCGCTGTTTCAACAACTTTAGCTCCCTGTTCAATCGTTCCACCATGTGGGAAATTAAAATGTAGCCAGTTCCCCTCATGCGTTGATTTTACTGGGTTTAACTGTATACAAAACTGTGTTTACTGTTACTATCTTTCATTCTTTTCCAAAATAGCTTTGAAGCATAGGCCACATTATTTTCATATATGACACAAAGCTCAGCTCTACTTGTGCTTCATTAAACCATCCAACCATAAAGCTATTTATCTCTTCAAATAATACTTTTGAAAGTTTCTGAATAATAATTGTGTTATCCACTTCTTCAGTATAATCTTTCGCATACATTTTACATATAGAACGCACTCCAAAATAATTATATAGCACACCTACCGTTGTTTTTAATGCTTCAATATCTCTTGGAAAATCTGTTCTATTCATCATATTCACTACTAATTGATGTCTTGAGTTTAGGTAATTCCTAACTGTACTATTACCTATTTCAACATCAACTGTAAATGAAAAATCTTGAGTTTGTATACTATCTGCTCCTAACATTATCATCAATTCAACTTGTGCTGCATGATATTCTGTATAACCAGACAAAGCCATATATTTCCAAGAATCTTGCTTTGCATACATTTCCGTATCTAAAATATGCGTAAATTCATGAAACACAATATACCTTGGTATTTCCGAACTTTTGCATATCCTTAATATATGTTCATCTGTTTTCGTATTATAGTAAGCTTGGGCGGCTGAAGCGAATCCTGCTGCATCGCTTTCCTCAACATTAATTTCAAAAAAATCTATCTTATACTGTGGTAATTTCTCAATTTCCATAAACTCAATATATTCTTTTTCATATTCTTTAATTAAATTTTTAATTTGTATTTCTGTCATATTGTTTTATACCTCATATCAAAGTTAGCATTTCACTTTTAGTATACCATAAAACAATCCCATTCTCATTCTATATATTTTATCCTCAACGATGAAAAGATGTGTCTGCACACATCTCTTCCATCTTATTATTTTCAATGTTATAAGTTCTTAATAAAATTCAAATCCTGTTTCCGTAATGCCTTCTGTAACTTTTCGTTCTTTCTCTTCAGTTCCTTATTTTCTCTGCTCAGAGCTGCCACCTTCTGGTTCAACAGTTCAATCTGTTTTTCCATCGCCATGTTCAGAATTTCTCTTCTTGGATCTATCATTCCGGCCTGTTGCTCTACTGCTTGGTTCAATGTATCCCGGACGGTTGGATTTTTATAAAAGAATCCTCTCGACAATCCAGTTTTCTTCATCAGCTTTGGAACGCTGATACGTTCTTTATTTGCCAGCATATCTTGTATTGCTTGCAATGCCAGTTCAATTTTCTCTTTACTTTTTCTCTGATTTTCCTCAATCATCTTGTCGTATTTGCTCATATTCTTCACCCCATCTTGCCAGACTCATATATATGATGTCACTCATCCTCTGTCTTACTTCTCTGGTTTCGTCTGCCATTCTTTGATTGCTCATTTTCCGGTAATGCTGTACATTATTCAGTCTTTTATGCCCCAATAGTCTCGCTATCGTCCAGTCATCCAGATGCATTTCTGTAAGTTTGACGCCATAGTAGTGCCGGAACATGTGCGTTCCAAACCCGAATAATTCGCCATGATCATCTTTCAACTGCTTTTCCTGTATCATGGACATGACTTTTGTTTTTATAGCCATATACTGCATCGGGCGGTCAGGTTCTTTTTCATTAACAAATATGTATTCTGTATCACCGAACTTTTCCTGTGTATATTCAATAGAACTCTGTAACAGTTTTGCAAGTTCTTTACTGATCGGTTTTTTATATCTTTTAGTTTTAACTTGATATATTTCAATCATATCTTGGCCATTTTCTCTCGTCAGACAATCTGGTCTCAGTGTAAGGGTATCTGATATCCTAGTTCCAAGCATCTGATGTATCAGAAGACATCTTGCAATCTGTACATCCATCTGTGTAATTTCCGCATTCAGTCGTTTCATTTCATCATCAGAATACACTCTAAATTCTGCATTTACTTCCGGTGGAATATCCGTATTAATAAATAAATGCTCCAATCTTTCATAGCTGTAAATTTTTCCGATTGTCTCTAACTGTCGTCTTAATGAAATTACATAAGAACTATTCGCACTATGGGAAGTATCTTTTGTTGACAGATGTATCAAAAATTCTTCCAACACTTCTCTGTCTATTTCACTGCAGCTTTTTATTTTGGAATACTCTTTTTGGAGATATTCTGAGAATATCCTCATTATTGTCAATTCTCCCTGTACAGTTCCTATTGCTTCATACTGCAGATTCATATAAACAGCTTTCTTACATTCTTCCCTGATATCTGGCTGATATATTTTTCTGAAATCCAGTGTTTTTACATTATAAATTGGATTGGATCTGATTTTAATATCCAGATTTTTTAGTTCCCAAACATCTTTTTCTATCTCATCCCGTAAATCTTCTGGCCCTAAAAATTTCAGTACGTTTCTGAAATATAATATCGTCACTGCTTCGCCATAGCTTACTGTACCATACACACTCTTCTTTTCTTTTACAATAGTTATTCCCTGTTCTAACATCCAGCCTTTTAAAAGTGATATCCATTTTTCTGGATTTCTATCTCCAAGGCTTTTGATTCTCCGATTTATTCTGCTGTTCAAAAACTTTGCAATATGATTATAAGCTGTTCGATCCTGAATCAATGCTCTAAACGTTCCGTTTTTGCAGCGATACATAATATAACCTCGAAACTCTTCCTTTAATTCTTGCGTTGGAAGCAACGTTAAATCAAATTTTCCATTATCCTTACGTGTCCCTGTTTCTTGTAAATTGGGGAAATCGCTGAAGTATATAATATCATTTTCCATCTTTTTCCTCTTTCTTTAGCCATGATGCTAAACTACTTCCTTGCATTTCAAAGAACTCATCATTTGCTTTTGCAATCCTTTGCGGCATATAATCAATATACTGTCTTGTCATCTCTTCATAAGTATGTCCAAGATAATCCCTGATACTTTGCAGTGATACATGACTGTCATAAAACATAGTTGCTACTGTATGTCGATAATCGTGTGATTGAAATAAATATTCTCCATTTGCAATCTTATTTTCCCGGCACGCTTCTATCATCTGAGTTCGGAATGTACCATATAGACAAGCACCACCTCTGCTGTTTTTAAAAATGAATTCTTCAGGCTGAATTTCATGTTTTTTCAAGTATACTTTCATAATCTGATAAAGTGCCTGTGGGATTGGAATCCTTTTATAATTCTTCATTTTGACCTGATACACCTGAATCCAATAATCCTCGCCCTGCTGATAATAAGCATTTCCTTTCAATGTACACACTTCACTCGCCCGTAATCCTAGACACCACAGATGTAGGAACATACATCGTAATCGCTCTGGAAAAAGATATAATTTTTTCAAAATTTCCATATATACTGTTTCCTCAACGCTACGATCATGATGTACTATTACTTCTTTTTGTTGGAAATATTCAATTCGGAATGGCATTCTTGTAATATACTGTTTAACTTCCATGAATTTATAAAAATGACCGATACCGAAAATTCTTTCATTAAATCCCTTTGCCTGTATTCCCCGTTCTCGCAAGCCGTCTGCATACTTTTTTACTTCTGCGACAGTTGCATGAATCGCCAGTATCTTTTCTTGTTCCAGCAGTTCAATAAAATTTCTAATACATACAAATCTTCGTACAATCGTGCTGACTGCCTGTCCAGTAATTCCCAGTTCATATTTCATGTATGCCTGTAAAATTTCTCGATTCTGTATTTCCTTGACTTCCATAAAAGAAATGCTAATTAAGGATTTACTTTCGTCTATCCGATGTTTTCCAAGATGTAATCGTTCCAGATACCATACATTTGCTTCCCATTGGATCTGTTCCTGCTGCATAAACGCATCTCTTCTGCATTCACCTAAAATACTTCGTTGACTCGTTTCGGGAAAATTCTTTAAAATAGTTTCCACTTGTTCCATTTCCAGCAATCCAATATCCGTAATATTTAACTGAACACAAGAATCATAAAGAAGTTTTAAGGATTTTAACCTGACATTTCTATAAGCCTTAGACATTGAAGTATTGGCAATGATACGACTCAACGTATAAAAAATTTGTTTCTTTAAAACTTCTGAACAATTTTGTGTAAAATCCCACACCAATAGGTTTGTTTTATAAGAAGTTTCAAAGGTCTCAGCTATTTCCTTTTCCGGATAATACTTCAGAAAATAAATTTTATTTTGATATTTCCATTCATATATCCGCTTTCCATTTAGCGTCTGCATTTGTTGATAGATATGTTGTTGTTTTACCGTATCATATATTTTCAAATAGAAAGATACAATTTGTGATCGTATCTGTCCTCTTAAATATTGTTCATACGAATTTCGCAAAGGATAATCCATTTCTTCCAGATGCCAGATTTTTCTATCTGCCAAGAACTTTTTCAATTTGTTAATTCTTGAATCGCTTTTTATTCCAAGTGCATCAATTTCTGAATATAGTTCCTGCTTTTTCTTCTCAATATCTACTTCAGATTCTGTTATGTGTTCTGCCTGTTGCAATAAATATATAGGTATTTCTCACACCTCCCTACTCCAGCAGACGTTCCGCCCCATAAATAGCAGTGTGTTGTGCATAAAACTCATTACTTGCTTCTATCAGTTCATCATCCAGCCAGTCCAGATACTTTATAGTCGTATCCAAATGTTTATGCCCCAATGCCTGACTGATCATTTCCAGTTCCCATCCTGCCTGCTTTCGCATATTTGCAAAATAGTGACGTAACATGTGGGGTGTGATTTTAACTCCGGTTTTCTTTTCCATTCGGTCCAACATATCATATACACTGTCCACTCTTAATGGCTTTCCAATGTTCTCACCCATGATATTCACAAACAGGTAATCCTGATGTTGCAGGATTTTCCGATATTTTGCCAGATAATCCATGAGAAATTCAAACGTATCATTACTTATCTTGGCACTTCTGTATTCCGCATTTTTGGCTCTCGCTTCATTTTCATTATCTTCCCGGAAGCATACCCTTATCATGTGATTCCTATAATCAATATCTTTGACATATTTTACTCCCAGTAGTTCCCCAATTCTGTATCCGGTTTCTGCTAACATAAGTAACAGAAGCTGATCTCTTCGGTTCGTACAGGCCTGTAAAATTGTAATAATCTGATTTTCTTTTGCTGTTCTCCCACGATGTTCCTCTTCCTTCAGATAGGCTTTAAAAGAATGATTCCGCAGTACCTTTTTTACTCCCACCTGATTAACCGCTATAATCTGGTTATACGATAAGGTTTTGAGACTTCCGTACTGTTCATATTCTGCCTCTATAAATAAATAGAACCTGAACACATCTTTTAAGTATGCGTTGCAGGTTCCTTCATTCGGACACTTCTTTTCTCCAGCCGTTTGCTCTGTATGGTTTCCGGCTTTAAGCCAGTATAAAAATTCCACAAAGTGTTCTGTCTGTTTTTCATAATCTAACTGATAGACTTCTGTGAGTTCCATTTCTTTCTCTGCCATATATTTCATATAATAGCAGATTGAAAATGCTGTGCGTTTCACTGTATTTGGTGAACGTTTACATTTAATCTTATGCATTAGATATTTACTTGGCAGTTCTTCAATACTCATTGTTTCCAGATTTCTGATGAAAAAATATTTTTCTGTTCCATCTTTTATCGTTTCCACCTTGTATATCATAAGCTGCCTCCTTTCCTCTAACGCTATACACAGTATACCCACTTCATGCCGAAATAGCTATTCATCAATACCAACAATCCCACCGAAAACGCCCTTGAAATACCACCAAACTTTTCGTGCAAAATCTGCTTTTTCTGTAGCAGAACCACGAACGGTTACAGGTAGTATTCCACGCCTTTCCGGTTTCGAATAAAGTGCTGGACATCCTTGATATCTTTTGCCATCTTGCAGCTCGGAAGCGCACACATTACTTCCTCATGATACCTGCCACCTTCTCCTGCACGCTCGTCTAAAATGGACACGACACAAGTATCTGTCTCGGTGCGGAGAGCACGTCCGAATCCCTGTCTTAGTTTTTTCTGCATGTCTGGAACAATCACTGCCTGAATATAATCTTTCAGGCTGGCATATTCCTTCTTCTGTGCTTCACTGATGGGATCAGGAACAGCAAAGGGCAGTTTTACTATAATCAGCGAAGATACCATATCTCCAGGGAAGTCTACTCCTTCCCAACAGGAGCCGGCTGCAAAAAGGACAGCATTGTCCATCTGTTTAAATCTTGTGATCTCTTCCGGTGAATGTCTCCACACCTCTATCATCGGGAACGGAATTTCATCCCTTAACATCTGGTAAACGTTTCCCATCAAATGATAAGATGTAAACAGCACTAGCGTATGCCCGTAAGTCGAACAGATCAGTGAATGGATATGGCCTGCTATCATCTCTGCCTCTTCCTGACTTTCTCTTCTGCATGTCTTCAAATTCTTTGGCAGATATAACAGACAGTTCTTCTGATATTCAAACGGGGAGTCTGCCACATATTCCCGGGCTCTCCGCACTCTCTGTAATCCTGTCATTTTCCGAATGTGGGAAAATCCCTGTCCGGTTTTTAAAGTTCCGCTTGTCAGAATCGCTCCCATTCCTCTGCTCCATAACATCTGGTCCAGATACTGTGGAATCCGTCTGCTGGATGCACACAATATAATCCGGTGGTCATGGTCCTGCTTCAGATGCAGCACATACTTCTTATCCTGATGGAAAAAGCATTCCAGCACACTTTTGGTTTCTTCCAGCTTGTTTCTGATCCACTTTGGAATCTTCTTTTCTAATTTTTCTATGATCTTATTCATGGTCTGTATCCCCTCATATAAATACATTGCACACTCTTCTGTCATGTGGAATTCTTCTTTTATCCCATATCTGGTTCTGTGGTTTTCTCCTATGATGTCCAGCACCATCCGGATCGTCCCGGACAGTTTTCTTATCTCCGGGCCTTGGTACTCATTCCCAAGATAAAAGCAGATTTCTCGGATATCGTCATAACAGAGGCTCTTCCCAAACATCTGCTTTGCCGCATCCGGCAGCTTATGTGCTTCATCGACAATCAATGCTCGGTAGTCTTTTAATAACGGGCGGTAATCCTGCAGCCTGTGATAACCATCAGCCAGCAGATAATTGTGATTACAGATCTGAATGAACATTTCATGATCTCTGGAACGCTCCAGATACTGCTGATACCTGCATGAGCCTCTTTTCGGGCAGTCTCCCGAACAGAACTTCGGTACACTCACCATCCTTCTGTCAAACCCACTTAAGTTGGACACTTCGTCCATATCATAATGTTCTTTCAACGACAGCAGAGCTTCTTTCTGCAACGCATTTTTGTTTTTTTCTTCGATTGCAACGATTCGGTGCTCCAACCTCTCATCGCAGACAAAATGCTCTTTCCCTTTTCGTATCACAGCTTTAATAGGGGCCTGAATCGTCCCGTTCTCCTGAAGAATCCGGGAGAGAAAAGGGATATATTCTGTAAGAATTGCTTTCTGGAGTGCAATGCTGGAAGTGGATATCACGACCGGACGCTGCTCATAAGGGGAACATCCTTCTGCAAGGAGGGAATATTTTCTCATCAGAACACAGGCCACCAGATAGGCATACGTCTTGCCGATACCGACACCCGCGTCACACAGTGCTATGTTTCTTCCCAGCAGGTTATCCAGCATTTTGTGGCATAACATAATCTGTTCTTCCCTTACTGCCATTCCATGTTCCGGGAACAGCACTCGGAAAATAGTATCAATTTCTCGATGCGCTCTATTGAGATATTCTCTTGTGTAATACATAATTTGTTACCTGATATGCGTGCTGATATCACATCAATACGGCTGTAAAGGATTTCTCCCTACAGCCGTATGTATCTGATATCAACGACACATTCTTCCTTGATTTCTTATACTTTTGATTTTTGGCGTTGTATTTGTCCTCGACTCCCCCATTGCCTTACGGGAACATTACAGGCGGATGCTTGGCATTGCACCGCTCACGGATTTTCTAAAAGTCTTGCTGATTACAACCCAAAGTCCATCCTCTGCTCACTGGCAGTTCCTATGTATCATTATCCCCTCGTAAGTGATCCTCGCAAAAGACCGCCACGGTCCTGTTTCAGTTAAAGATGATTCGCTCGAAACGAAAACGCCACAAAAGAACTCTGCCTCTCACTTTCTGGTCTAATTTCTTCCATGCCCTTTTCATCTGTCCTCGCGTCTTCCTGCCACGCTTCTACTTACGGGAACGTACCTGTAATGCTGGTATGAGGTTGTCAAAGTACACTGGCAAAATTTACCTGCCTATTAAATAGCCGACGAAAAACGCCATAATTATTCAATTTTTGATAAATTTTTTAATTTTTTTCTCAAACGGTTTCTTTTGGTATAAATCGTCTGTTCTGCCATTCCCATAATCTTAGCAACTTCTCTTCCAGAATATCCCCATGTACTGAGTAAGAGGATTTCCAGTGTCTGATGCTCCGTTTCTTTCAATAGTTCATAGATTCGCTTATCACCTATGTGATCCAGAAGCTCCTTTACATCCCTTGCAAACAGCTCGCTGTCCTTTTCTTTTATGGAATCCATATCCTGCATCGTTTCATCCAGATGTTCCCGGTATCTGCGCTCTTCCAGAAAGTCTTCCCTGTCCATCTGGCGCAGCTTTTGGATCTTCTCTTCTTCCATTCCCAGTTCACGCAATTTCTTTTCTTCCTGTTCTTTCCAATAATTCCACTTTCGTTCTTCACTTGTCTTGTTATAAGCCATTTATCTTTCCTCCGATCTGATTTTTGATATAGAAATCAAATCGGAGCATGGCGGTGACCGGATAGGTACGTTATAATGTTCGAAAAATGTCGAAGAAAAAAATGCTGCAACCTCTTCGATTACAGCACTTTTTTCCATCTTACGTGAATATTTCTTGTTGGTTCATAGGAGATTCCTTCTTTTTCTCATAATGAATAAAAGACTCTTGTCATCCATTATTTATTATAATTTTTCTACTATTACAATAGCTTTTTTAACAAGTTTTCTTGTCTTGGAGTTTAAAAGAAAGCTACCAGTTTTTTTCCTCTGATAGCTTTCCATTCATTCTTATTCTGTTGGGAACATCGCTGCTTCCAACTTATTCATCTCTGTATCCAAAAGACCATATTTTCCTGAGTTATCTTTTTCCACGGATACGTTTACAGTAACAGCTTTTCCATATCTGTTCTTTTCAAGACTCTTCTGGACACTTTCTGTTAATACAGCTGCAAAGACTTCCGGATCATTTCCATCCAATCCCTGCTTTATTTTTTCATTGCTTACCTCTGTAGAGCTTTGTTGCAATGTCTGAAATACATTGGATGGTTCAACTTGTACACTTACTGTATAGACTCCATCCTCTTCTTTCACATCTTGTACTTTGTATTTTGCCAGTTTCTTTACTTCTGTCAGTTTTTCCGCATAATCAGCAATTCCTTTATCCGTAATGTTATCGGAATCATCAAATTGCTGTTGGATACTCTCATTAAAATCCTCTTCGATTTCTTTCTTGGCATCTTTTTCCGAGATTTCTAACAGATTCGCATAGTCCTTATATTCTCCATGATAGTGTGCATCAAGAGAACTTTGGACGTAGGATTTGGCATCAAAGTCTGGTTGTCTGGAGCAAGCTGATAACAATATACATACTATAATTCCTATACTTATGCACAAAACACAATTCTTCTTTTGCATATTCTCTCCTTCACGCTTTATTTATCTTCAATTTTTATCGAAAATAACATTTTTAAATACTGTTCTATTGACTCCTTTTGAACTTTTCTTTCAATATTATATGGAATGCACATAAAAAACTCCACATAACCATTATCAATAAAACTCAGCAATACTTCTCCATTTTCTGTTAAAAAATGTACATATTTTTTATTACATTTACTTTCAAATTTAATATTCGACATTTGCTTGTATATTTTTTTGTAATGATTTTTTATGCTTACTTCATCTGTACAATCAGTTCCATCACCTATCAAAAAAGAAATATACAACTTATCATAATCTTCATTTCTATATGTCATATAAGAATCTGTATGACCATCACCAATATTTTTATAATGCTCATTTGGAATCGAATAACTAATTATTTTCCCCTCTAATGTTTCAAATCTTTCTGTTTCATCAATTCTAATTTCACATGGTTCAAACATTTTTTTTATAAACAAGCCCAATTCATAATCCGACATTTCTATAAAATTAATATAATCTTTTTCTTCCGTTTTTCGCGAATATCCCCCTCTATTATTCCGTTCCCATCTTCTAATTTCTAATTCATCTCCATTTTGTTTCAAATCAATTCTTTGATAATTCTTGGAAAATGTTGGAAAACTTTTATATTTTGTTTGTTTCCAAAAATTGTTTAATTGAGATTCGTCTACTTTTGGGGAACTTTCTGCAATTTTTATTCCTTTTCTAATTGCACAGCCTATCTTATCTATTGTTTCTTCAGCCATAATTTCAATTGTAGGTTCGATAGAAATATAACATCCCATAAACCTTTCAATGGCATTAGGCACAATTAAGAAACCATATTTTTGATTATAATATACAGAAATCATATCCGTTTTCTCCTCTCTATTACTTAAGGGGAATAAAATATTCCCCTTAAGCTATTTACTTTGCTATTATTTTCCTACTGTAATAATGAGTTTAACACCTTTATCAATACCATGTTTTGTAGCATTATTAACTGCATTTATCTGAGCTTCGCTTAATGTTACATTTGGAACAACTACTTGTAATTGTCTACCCACTATTTCTTCCGCATTAACAAATTTACCATTAAATGTTTCTCCTATAAATCCTGAAACTTTATTAATGTCCTTGACAATTACCTTTTCCAATTTATTACCATTTTGATAAGTCTTTGCACCTAAGTCTCGGCTTTTAACACTAGTCACAACACCATTTTCTACTTTATCTATGGTCGGGAAATTGTGTCCCAAGTTATTTCCCATAGCTTTGTCAATAATATCTCCTCGCTCTAATGGTGGTTTTTCCCAAGTGCCTTCTGGCAATTTTGTTTCGGTTACTTCTGCAACTAATTTTTTAAACGATTTATCAATCCCATCATTATGGGTACTTCCTGCACTCCTTACTACATTCAAAAGTTTCCCAGCCCCATAACTAAGGCCACCCATAACGCCACCTGTCACTGCTCCTGCAATACCACCGACTAACGTATCTTTTGCTACTTGTTTCAGACTATTTCCAGACAAACCTGAATTCACTGCACTATATGAAGCTCCACCAATAGCTCCAATAACTGCTCCTGAAACCATCGCCGTTCCTAAGCCACCCATTGCTGGCAATGCTGCCAGAACTGCTCCTGCAGCCAAACCGCCTGTTGCAGCAACTACAAGACCAGAAACTGTAACCGCAGTTATACCAATGGCTACTTTTTTCACCGCATTCCAGTCTACTTTTCCAAGCTTATCTGTAATACGATTTGTTGTCGTACACATATGTCGTACCACTTCTGAGCGGATTTCTGCCGTTCTTTCTGAAACATAGGATTTGAAAGATGTATAAGTTTTTCCAATTTTCTGTACCCCATTGCTTACAGAACGAATAAACTGACTTCCTCTGGATGTGATCTTTTGATATGTACTGCTACTGGTTACACGATTTTTCACAGATTGATATGTCTGTTTTGCATGTTTAGCTGCATTTTTGGCAGTTTTTGCTACCCCCTTCACTGTGTTAACAATAGTTTTTGCTGCTTTCTTAGCTGTATTTACTACTGTTTTGACTACCTTTTTCGCAGTATTAACGATTTTCTTGCCGACACTCTTGACTGCTTTCGCTGCTTTTTTAGCTGTACTCTTAATCCTGCTCCACAATGAATGTCCTGTCGGATCACTGTAATTCAGCGGATTATTGGTCGTATAATCGTAGCGGTTTCTGGTCAATGGATTTTCTGTCGTTCCAAGGTCACTATCTTCAGTTGTAAAGGTTCCGTTCTCTGCGTTATAGTATCTTGCCCGCAGATACTGAAGTCCTGTTTTTACATTTGTGGACTCCCCATTGTAACCGTAGTAATTGACACCGTCTGCTGTTCCTGATGTAAGGTTACCGTATGAATCATACTGATAACTGTTCGTCAGATTAGCTGTTTCGGTCAGGATTCCGGTCACGCTGTTTCTTCCGTCATATAAATAATAACTGCTTTCTTCCGATTTATCAACGCTTACCCGTTCTCCGATTCCACTTTCTCCATAAGTATAAGCCTGACGTACTTTCTCGTCTGCTCCATACTCTGCAAGGACTTCTGTATTCTCGCGATTGATATCGTTGATATACTCTGTCAGTGTGTATCCTTTGGCATTGGAACCGCCTTTTACCAGAGAGGCAAGCTGCTCTTTCGGGCTGTTTCCATCTTCGGTACGCTGGTTCGCCGGGATCAGGACTTATCAAGGAATAACATATCGTAGGATTCTTCTTCCAGCCTGTTAAGAAGCTGCTCCGCAGAATAGTATATTTCTATAGATATCTGACAGTCATTCGCTTTCCCATAATGGAGCAGCTTCTGTTCTAACCAATTACATAGGATGATGTCATCATCACAGATTGCAAGTTCTAGCATATTTTCTTACCCTCAGTCTTTCGTAACACGACAAATGGGGAAAAGAATCCCCTTCAATTCTTTTCCCGAATGGACATCACTAATTTTGTGTCATTTTTCCGATGCAACAGCACCACTTCCTTTGCTGTCTTATTTTGTCCTCTATATAATAAACACTTGAACAAGAAAAAACTGTCGCCATTTTATAATTTATTTATATTTTTTATGTTTTATTTATATTTTATCCAAATATTACAGCGATAACTAATAATGTCACCCCCTGCATTATTCTTTTTATTTTTAGCGTCATTTGATAAAACATCAACGTTTTTGATGGCAAAAAGGGAACCTGCAAAACCAGATTCCCTTTAAAATACATGCTCTTCTCTAAAAGGATGATAAATCCACCATCCTCTGCTTATTTTTAAAAACTTTTTCCTTTTTTACAATACTTATAAATATTAAATGGTTTTTCTTTTTTTTCAAATAAAATCCCTGTTGTTTTAATAATTTTTATAAGTTCATCCGACTCCATATCTGTCGTTTTAAATATAAATATTTTCTTTTCATTTGTTATGAAAAAAAAGAAGTTTTTATATAAGAACATTCTATCAATATTTTTAAATTCATAAATTTGATCTTCATCTATTTTAATTGCGTTTTCATCGATATCCACCGTTTCATATCCTGATCTACCCCAGACAAATTCATGAACATTTTTTTCAAAATTTTTACCAATCATTTGATACCAAATAATCCAAGCCACACAAGCCACACAAGTTCCAATCCCTATTCCAAACATCAAATAACTTTCCGACAGATAACAATTAATCGACAGTAAAAATTCTACAGGTGTAAAAATATAGATAATCATTCTACTTTTCTGTCTTGTTTTAAATAATTGATTAGGAATTATAAACCCAAGCGAAAGCATTCTTTCTAATTCTTCCCTATCCTCATCTGACACAATTGATTTAATATGCATTCTTCTTAATCCCCCTTTTGCCAGAGGTCCTCTTTATAAAATCGAACCTCTGGCCATTGTCTCTTTTATTCTTTTACAATTTACAGCGCTTGAATCAACAAACCAAAAACAGTACCTGCTCCAGCTGAAAATAAAGCAATAATTGACGGAATTGCATTTACAACTAATGCACCCGCAAGAACTAATATTACGGCTCCTGCCAGTATATTACTATGCTCTTTTGTGAATTCTACAACATTAAATTCAAGACCACTATTAGAATTTAATGTCATTGTAAAAATCAAAGCAACCGATATTGTCCACTCTTTTTCCTCTTCTGGCAGCAAATCTGATGTACTAAATACAATGGAAAACTCTACACTATTGGCAAAAACATTATTTATTTCAAAAGCAATATTACCAGATTTAACCGATAAAGCAATTTTTTCTATCGTATTTCCAAAGTTATCTGCTCCCTCTATACCTGTATCTGATAAATTTGATGAAATCTCCATAATTTGATTTTTGCAAGTTTGTGTCAATTCTCCATCATTTCCTATATCCACTTTTATATTATAAATTTTACCAGTTGAACTTTCAAGCGATGTGGATATTTTAGTAGAAATATCAATTGCTCCTTGAGGACTCATCATTGTTCCCAGTGAAATTTCCTTATCATACTCCACACCCACATCCATAATTTTATTCAGATAACCAAGCGGCTCCATTACATTATAGACATATTGATTTCGTGCTATTTTTACCTTTGCCCGAAGATTTTCTTGCGCTATTTCCTCATCTGTTTTTGTCGATACGGCATCGAACTTTTTAAATCCAGTATCTCTCCCTGAATATGCATCTTTATCCAGTGGGAACGAAGGTGATGAAGAAAATGAGTTCAACTCACAAAATTGATCAAATGCCCAGTTCTTCGGCATCGAATATCCCAAATTACAGCTAAATCCAGTTGACATATCTGCCACAAATGATTTACTTGCCAATCCTGCTTCATAAACTTTAGTACATACATATCTTGGTGCATAAATGCCGACTTTATAATTTTTATCATTTGTCGAACTGAAAAAGATCATGTGAATCTGTTCAAAATAAGGTATAATAAATGTATCAATCTGATATGAATAACAATCAAAATCCACTGCAAAGTATATAGTCGTTCCACTTGGTATACCGATTCTCTCGGCTGCTAAAATTGCTGTCTGTGCATCAACACTTCCCTGGGACGGATCCTTAAAATAGTTTAATTCATATCCTCCATCCTGATATATCGGGAATACCGATAATCCTGCATTTTCAATGTTTTTCACTTCTGTTGATGTCAAATATTTCGGTGTATGTTCTTTTCCAACAGAACCTGTCAGATAACGTCCTACATGAGTATACCCTGCATTTTTTATATCTAATGCCTGTTGTTTATTTAATACTGTTGCACAGTCACACGCTTTTGCTGCCCTGTTTGTATCGCCTTTACTCGTAAGCAATGATTTCATAGTAGAAACATTTACTTTTCCTTTTGTTACAAGTCCAATTCCTGTCAGACCATAAAACTCCTGAAATTCTGACACCTTTGACTCTGTAGTCGAATCAAACACGCCATCGAATCTTCCCGGATTATATCCGTTAAAATATAGTCCGTATTGAGCAATCTTATTAAATGGAACATATTTCGTCGAGTTCTGTCCGTTCTGTAATGTACCCGGAAACGCATTTGTTGTTGCATCGCCAAAATTAACTGAATTCAAATCTGTAATTAATTCAGTTGTAACTCCTTCAGCCGCCTGCAATGCACCAACTAAAGACAAAATTGTCTGTCTTGAGGCAATTCCATCACAAGGTCCAACACCAATAACATCTGACCAGTCACTATTTAATTGCTGTTGAATAAGAACAATATTGGAATCCCCACCAGAAACCTTTGTAAACCAGTTTAGGGATAACAATCCAGACCAAACTTTCCAATCAATTTTGCCCGTAACTTCCAGTCCTGCATTTTCCTGCATCTTTTTAACTGCATTTACTCCTGATGTATAATAAATTCCAGTAATTCCTCCAGCAGCATATCCTTTGCAAAACAGAGCACACTGAATCAAGCATACATTAACCTGCGGAGTATCATTCGGATCCATTTTTGTAATAATGGCTAACTTCTTCATGGTATTAATAGTAAGTGGTCCAACCGTTCCTGTAATCGTTGAGATTCCATTCTGAATCTGAAATGCACGAATGATTCCCTGCATCACGGCTGTTCCGGTCTTTCCATCTTCATCCAGTTTTACCCAATCCTTATGTCCACCAAACATCGCATTTAAATATTTTTGTGCTGCTTTTACATTCTGATCACTCATATTCACTACCTCCTAATTCAAGTCAATTATAAAGATTTCTAACTCTTTATATGTCTATCACTAAAAGTTACAATAACAATTTATCAATCAACTGTGACTATTTTGTGACTATTTTCCAAAGGATTCATTAACTCCCTTATAAAATCCTTAACAAATTATGAAAGAAACCATCAATTTATCACCCCATATCCCATTATAGAACTGTAATCTACTGCATAATTTCTCTGCCGTACCTGATCACTGGAATTTCCCTCAATCGTGTAAACTCTTCCACCTTCACACTTTTCTACTATTCCTACATGATCCGATGTTCCATCATGATCCCAGTCAAAAAAGATGATCATTCCAGCTGTCGGAGTTGTTCCGCCACTCTGCCACTTATTCTTTCCCTGAAACCAGGACACTCCATCACTGCACAATGAGAATTTAGGAACATTCCCACTTGCAATCAGACCGCTCTGATCCGCACACCAGCTTACAAAACAGGCACACCATTCTACCCGACTGTCAAATCCGTACCAGCTCCAGAACTTCTGACCGCCACTGTTTCCAAGCTGCCCCATTGCAACCGACACAATCTGCTGATTACCAAACAAACCAGCAAACAGGCTGCCACCGGAATAATACCGCATCACATGGGGAACGTATTGGGGATCTCCGTAACTGCTCCATCCATGCGAAGCTGCCTGTTCCTGTGAAAACTGCAATGCATTGGCTTCTGTATAACCGCCTCTTTGCAATGCCCATCCTATGTAGCCATTTCCATAGTTATATCCCTGCCATGCAAGTTTCAGCTTGTCCAGATCCTGTGGACTGCTGCATCCTGCCTGTCTGATACAGTCTGCAAAGGTCTGTACTCCAACCTCTATCGAATAATCCGGATCAGTAATAGAACCAGGAGTGTGTGGGAATCTTGTATTATATGGACTTTCCGAACACTGCATCGGGTCTGTTCCCCTGCCTCCAGATTCCTGCATCATGATGGCCTGTATCGCAGACACATATTCCGGAATGCCGTATTGGGATGCATACTGCTGTATCACAGAAGTATACGCAAGCACTTCTTCACTTAGGGATTCGGAGCTTTCCGAATTACTGCTGAAAGCTGCTCCTGCAATGATTCCCACAATCAGAATAAATACCAGAAGAAATGCACTACCTCCGGCAGCAATCCATTTTCCCATTTTTTCAAGAGCTACTACCCCTTTTTGAATCGCTGCTGTAATTCCCTGTACGGATAACTTTGAACCCTTTCCAGTTACCTGAAGGACTGCTTTTCCACTTTCTGCCGATGCCTGTGCTGACTTTCTTGCCATCTGGGCTGCTCTTGCTTTCTGCATCGCCTGAAGACTTTTTTCCATCTGCTGTTTCTGCATGGATGCCTGTGTCTTTATTTTTTCTTGAGACAGACCGGATACTTTTACCACTCTCGGTGCTGCTTTCACCTGCCGTTTACCATTCTCCTTGGCAAGTGCTGCCTGCTCCGGTTTCAACTTGATTAATTTCTTTCCGCTTTCTGCCCCCTGCTCCATTGCTTCTTCGGCAGCTTTCGCTTCTTCCTGTCTGCTTTTTCTTTCTTTTATCTTCCTGTAGGTCACTCCGGCAAGTTTTTTCCCACCTCGATATGTGGTTTTCCCTATGGTTTTTCCTGTCACACTCGCCGCCCTGTACTGTACGGATTCTATTTTTTCAATGCCATACTGTGTTGGAGAGTCTGACTGACCACTGCTTTTCTCATGTAGTTCCCTTGGCTTTTCTTTTGCTTCCAGTACAGCCGAGCGAATCAGTTCTTTCGGAAGCCGGGCAGCCGGATTTCGAATCTTCGGATTCTTATCCCTTACCCGTTCCTTGATATCTTTCATCCGGTCACCCTCTTTCCGTAGTTTTTATCTCATCGGGCAACATCCCGATGTTTCTTTTTTTCCTGCTGTTTCTGTAACTTTTCCAACTGTCTGATTGCTTCATTTACCAACGGATGCTCGTTGTAATATGGCACAAGTTCCAAATCCCCCCTGTCTTTGGATGACAACGGCAATGGATATTCCATATCCGAATAAATAGAGTCCGGATCATGGATAGAAAATTCAATAGCCGGACACATATTGGCAGATGTTCTACAATACTTCTGGTACTTTTTATATGCCTCTTCCAGCGTTCTGCATTTTGTATATTCTCCTAAATCATGGAACTCACCGCACTCTGCAGCATAAAAAGTTATCGTTACTTCTTCTTTTTTCTTCATTATGATTCTCCCGGTTTTGTTGTCATTAGTTTATAAAGGTCTGTATTCTTTGGGAACGTATTCTCAAATGGTACGATATTTCCAGAGCAACGGATCAGACCACTGCCAACCGATACATTTGTAATATAGGACAGTTGGTTTTCGGAAATATTCAAAAGAGCTGCCAATTCTTCCCTGTCTGTACTTGCCTGATTCAAAAGAATCAAAAACTCACTGTTTGCCAACATCAGTCTTGCAGTGTCCGATTTCAGAAGTTCCTCAACATTTTGGGTTAAACCTGTCACGAATCCATTGTATTTTCTGATTCTCTTGTACAGTCGGTAGAAGAAATTTGCACTGTATTCATAGCGGAATAACAGATAGAACTCATCAGCAAATATCCATGTCGTTTTTCCTTCTTTCCAGTTCTGAATTACCCTGTTGAAAATACTGTCTAAGGTAACCAGCATTCCCAGTGGCATAAGCTGTTCCCCCAGTTCCCGGATATCATAATCCATGATCCTGTTCTTCTTATTCACATTGGTCGGCTGTGCAAAGGTGTTCAGGCTTCCATTGATAAAAAGTTCGGATGATAATGCCAGTCCTCTTGCCTCTTCTTCCGGCTGTAACATCAGCTGTCGGTACATATCTTTCAATGTCGGAACTTCTCCGGTATAACCACTTCGGATATAATCCCGGTACACATCTGCAGCACAGCGGTCCAGGATTGACTTTTCTTTTGCTGACAGGTTTCCTGCTCCAACCAACTGTTCAAATACAGACAGAATAAACTCCGATTTTTCAATCAGTGGATTCTTTTCATTGCCGTAGGCTGCGTCCATATCCATTGCATTCAGGTGATTGTCTGATGTCGCAGATACTTTTACAACCTGTCCACCCAGAGCCTCTACTAATTTTGTGAATTCGGACTCCGGATCAAGAATCAGGATATCGTCATCGGTACTCAATGCCAGATGCACAATCTCTTCTTTTGCCGAAAAGCTCTTTCCTGATCCACTGACGCCCAACCGGAAACTGTTTCCATTCATCAGTTTCTTCCGGTCGGCTACCAGAAGGTTCTTGCTGACTGCATTCTGCCCATAATAGATACCGCCCGGCTGCAGGATTTCCTGTGTATGGAACGGGATTAAAACAGCCGTTGATTCCGTTGTCAATGTACGCAGGGCATTGATCTTTCGCAGTCCGTAAGGAAGCACTGTATTGAGTCCGTCCACTTGCTGCCACTTTAATGTTGCCA
The DNA here is from genome assembly GCF_003473885.1 of Dorea sp. AM13-35. Classification (NCBI taxonomy): domain Bacteria; kingdom Bacillati; phylum Bacillota; class Clostridia; order Lachnospirales; family Lachnospiraceae; genus Dorea; species Dorea sp. AM13-35. The sequence continues at coordinate 77,427 of NZ_QUCZ01000010.1, read as the reverse complement.
TCTGGCACAGATGCTTTCTTGCTATCGACAATAATAATTCCGTATCGGAATCCAACTGTTTTTTACTGTCTGCCAGATGTACCATTGTCAAAATTCCGAACATCATACGCTGGTCTCTGGTTGTCAGATCATCGAGCATTTCCTTGGTTTCTTTTCTCTGAAGTTCCATATCGTATGGTACGATTGCCGAGAAGTTATTATTAGCGTTCTGCCTTCTCTGCCAGTTGGTCACGTTGGTTTCCACACCAAGCAGTCGGTTCTGGATTTCCCTTACCGCTTCATCCGTAGGGACTGGCAGGATATCAATCGACAATATCAGATTCCGGCTGAAGTCACACAGTTCTGAAATCATGTCATCTTTAACATAACTTGCATAATCCTGCATATACAGGACTCTTCCGTACCTGTCACCGATTTTAAAATGGTCACGTTCAAATTCCATAGAATCCGGACACATCCAGTCCTTGAAACTTGTTCCCTTCTTGGCAAATTGTTTCAGATCAAACGGAAATGCCTGTGGGACATCTCCCTTGAAGAAGTCCCTGAAAATCTGGAGCCGGCTCTCTGCGTCCAGTCCTTCTGCTGTGGACGATAACTTTGCCAGATGTGTTACGATGTCTGTTCCGATACGTGCAAAATAGGTTCTTGCATCGTCAATCGATCTTTTATGTACACTGACAGTCAGATACCGTTCCTGATAGATGCTGTTGTTTGTTCCTGTAATCTTAGACAGGAGCATTTCGTTGTATTCTTCCCGGTAGTGGTCCAGTCCATCTTCCTTCATTGGAAGCAGGATTGATTTTTCAAATTCTTCTTTATTGATTCTCCGGTTATTGATGGTAATTTTGGCAGAAATGCCGGAATCCAGTGAATTTAAGAGTTCGGAATAATCCAGAAACATTTCTGTCTTATTGTCCTTACTCGCAATATAATAGTTGATATCTGTAAAACGATATGTTTTTGAGAATTTCGTTCCCTGTTGAAAAATTCCATCCGGCCAGATTCGCTGGATGGGAATTGCCTGTTGGACTGATTTCGGAACTTTGAAGCGTTCCTTATCCATCCGAAGTGCCTGACTTAAGGTTTTAATCAAAGGCATCACTCCTTCCCTTGCGTTTCTTTCTCTGTTTTGCTTCTGCTCTTTGCTCCCGCTCTTTTATGATTTCCGCTCCATCCTTTTGATTCTTTTCTCCCAGCGAGATGGTCTCCTGCATGCAGGAGTAGTGGATATCTTCCGACTGAAACACCAGTTTCTTCGGATACAGCAATTCGGATTTGATCACTGCCCATAAAAACTGTTCGGCTGTCATACCATGATATTTGAAAAAGCCACAGGCAGCAAATGGAGTAGCACCAAGCACACACAGCCATCCGGTTATTTCCTGTCCGGTAATTTCACGCATTCCAAAGTAAATTCCGATTGCTGTAAGAATCGCAAGAACAGAACACACACATTGTCTCAGGTCCAGTCCCATAAACATGGATTCCTGATAGTCCCGGATTTCTTTATTCATCTTGACTTCCATAACTTATCGCTCCTTTCCTCTGCTTTGTTTCTTCGTTTTCTGTGGTTTTTCTTTCGGTACTTCTATCCCGGCAAATCTACAGTGTTCTGCAACGCCTTCCGGATCAAATTCCGCAAGTCTTGCTAGATCAAACGCTACCTTCTGATAGGTTGCATATCCTGATCTTCCTGTTTCATTCAACACTTTTCCTAGTTTATGTTCCTTGATAAAATGAAGCATATCCTTGGTAAAATCTCCTGTTATAAAAGCCTCATTTGGCTCTAAGAACTGATAGGGCAGATTAATGGTTACATCTCCAAAATCTTCCCATTCTCTCCCTTCCTTATGGCAGAGTCCTACATATAAATTTCCATTGTTCCGATAAGAGCTCACTCGTATTGCTACTGTCTCACGTCCAAATTCCCAGTTATATCTTAATGTTTTCTTTATATCCATATTTTTAACCTCCAAGTCCCATCATTTCTCTGACAATACGGTCAGATGCCTTAATTGCTCCAACCAGCACCAGTAAATTAAATACCAGTTCTCCGACATAGTTCCACACGATTGTAACTGCACTCAACTCCGTATCTCCGACAGCCGGAGGGCTTGCTGCATAAGCAGAAAAGATAATACATGCCAGTGCAATAATTGCCCCTTCCAGACATACGCCTACATAAGAACGGATAAAGTTCTTTCCAATGGACTGCGTGGGTTCTCCTGCAAATGAGGAAATCGGAATCGGGGCGATTGCCGTATACATATAGATTTTGAACATTCTGCCATACACTGTCAGGATCATTACAAATGACAATACAGTGATCAGCAGACTGCCAAGCAGTGTAACAATCCACAGCGGAATAGATTCCAGCATTCCCACGCTCTCAATCTTATCTACAATCTCCGTTGGCAGTTCCGTCACGCTTCCTGCCATACTGGAGCCACTCATTACGGTTGTCACGATTCCCTGCACAATGGAAAACAGTGCCTGCATAAGTTCCATCCCGTATGTAATTGCTCCCTGAGCAAGTGCAAACCGGATAAATGCTTTTAGCACATGTTCCGGCTTTTTCAGATCTGTAAAACTGCCACACGTTTTAATGATTCCGGCTGCGAAAAATAATACCAGTAATCCATAAGCAATGGCTGTCAGTGCATCATTAATATTTACCATAATCCGCCAGATGCCGCCGCCCTTAAAAGTTGCCGGATTTTCGGTCAGCAGAGTCCACAGTTCTGCCATCTTTTCACTCCATGTGGATAGTGCTGAGTTTAGATTCTGTACAATCCAGTTATCACTCAAAAACTCTCACCTCCTTAAACATATTTTTGAATACAGGAGTACCTTCCGGCACTCCTGCTGTTTCCTGATATATTTTTTCAAAGAGGCTTACGCCATAATCAAATCGAGGATTTCTTTGGCGAACGTAATAATTACCCCTCCGGCCAGTGTCAGAAATCCATTTGCCCTCTGGCTTGGATCATGGCTTTTTAAAGACAGACCAACCTGCACAACACCAAATCCAAGCAAAATCAAACCGATCGCACGAATCAGAGAAAAAATAAAGGTAGACAGGTTATTGATAACGGACAACGGATCTCCGGCTGCGAATGCGGTCGTTGCTCCAACCGTTACGGTCAGTACCAGTGCCATATAAAGGCTCATCCACTTTTTCTGTTTTCTCCCCATCGGCATCGGGGTTATCATTTTTTCAGTTGTATTCTTTTTTGTTCTATTTTTTTCTCCTGTGAGAAGTTTCTTCAATACACATCACTCCAATCCATCAAAAAACTGCTATTCACCAAGGATGTCCTCGGTAGACAGCAGTTCGTAATCGTCTAATCTGTTAATGTCAATCTTTAGGTCGTCGTGAGCCAGTGGTGTTTTCGCATAATCATAAGGCGATGCACCACCGTCCTCTGTGTATCTGAAATTCACATGCTTTTTTAAATCATATTTATCGTCCATGATCGGACGCTCCCCACGAATAAACAAAATCGCTTTGCGGTTATCTAAAAGCCGTATTTCATCCGGTGTTAAAAGTTCCCTTCCTGTCTGCTGATAATTCACCGAATAGCTGCCGCTACGCCCTTTTGTCTGTCCGTAGGTATTGGTATCCAATGTCTCTTTTCCCAATAATTCCGAGACATACTTATGTCCTTCTTTTTCATTTCCACCCAGATATAAAAATTCATCGCAGTTGCCGATCAGACTCTCATACGAGTCTTTAAATAAGGCTTTCATCTGTGCAATGTTCTGGATGATGATACTGCAGGAAATCCCTCTGGAACGCATGGTTGCCAGAATCTTGTCAAAATCATCCGGCAAGGCTACGTTTGGCCATTCATCCATAATGCAGTGTACCGGAATCGGAAGCCTTCCTCCGTACTTCCGATCTGCCACATAATACAGTGTCTGAAACAGATTACTGTAAATCATGCCGACCAGATAATTCATGCTGGTGTCTGCATCCGGAATACAGCAAAACAGTGCTACTTTTTTCTCCCCAATACTGTATAAGTCCAGTTCGTCCGTACAGGTCAGGTTGGCGATTTGTTTCAGATTGAACGCTGCCAGACGGACACCAACCGATATCAAAATAGACTTTGCGGTCTTTCCGGCCGCCTGCTTATAAATGGCATACTGCTTGACCGCAATACTCTCTGGGTCCCGCATTTCCAGTCTTTCAAACAAAATGTCCAATGGTGACTGGTAATCCTCATCATCTTCTTTGACCTGTGCGCTTCCAAGCATTTCCATAATCATCGGGAAGTTCTGTTCTTCCGGTGGAGCTTCATGCAGTAAATACAGCATAAGTGCCTGTAAAAGTGCAGTCTCTGACTTTTCCCAGAACGGGTCCGAGCTTTGTGCACCTTTCGGTGTCGTGTTGCGGATCAGGTTGTTAATTAGTTTCAGCACATCCTTGTCATCCCGGACATACGCAAACGGATTATAACACCAGGAAGTCTCCGGATTGATCAAATCAAAAACCCGGACTTCATATCCATTCCGTTCCAGAACACCTCCTGTTTTGCGCAGAAGTTCCGCTTTCGGATCTGTGATCACCATCGAGCAGTTGCACTGCATGATGTTCGGAATCGCATAGGTCCGGCTCTTTCCTGCCCCGGAACCTCCGACTACCAGCACATTTAAATTTCGTTTATGCTTATATCCATCCAGTCCCATGCGGAAATGCTGTGTCAGAAGCAGATTATTCGTGTACTGCTTTTCGCAGTAACGTCTGCAGATTTCGGACACGTTGCCCCATTTTGCGGAACCATGTTCCACGCCTCTTCTATAATTTCTTTTTTGGGATTCATAAATACCAATGCCTAAGAAATAGGCTGCTGTGAATATCAGAATACATTTGAACGTATACGGTGTATACGTGATAAAAAACGGCTGTTCGAGTTTTTCGCTCAGCGTTTCTAAGATTTGAATAAAATTCTTATCCGGTGTAATGGCACAAGCGGTAATCGCTGCCGCCCACCAGACAAATGGCAGAAAGACAAGATACAGAACCCAGTCCTGCTTTTTTGTACTTATCTCTGCAAGTCAGATTCTCTTTTCTTGCGTGGCTTTTCTTCTGGATGTCCCTGTCCTTCTTTCTTATGAAAGGAATCCACTCCCGGTATCAGTGAGAGACTTCTGCCGTTGTCCCACTTAACACCAAGCTGGCCTGCATCATCCACATACTGCACAGTTCCTTCCAGTCCCTGCGGCATACCCGCTTCTCCATCCATCGAATTCAGACAGATTCTTGTTCCTGCCGGATACTGTTCTCTAAGTCTTGCCACTTTTTCTCTTGAATAAATGACCAATCAACCACTCCTTTCTCTACCAGAACATGTGTCTGCTAGTATTCGGTTTTGCAACCTGAATAATAACTTTATCTATTCCATCACTGTATCTTCCGGCTGCAAGATATTTACTTCTGAGTCTGTTCAGTGCCTTACGGATCTGCCTTTGTTCCCCGGCTGTAATCTGCAGTCGTTTCTGAGCGAGGTCGTATTCACTTACTTTTTTCAGAAGAGCTTTCGTTTCTTCCAAACATTCATCCTGCTCACTCTGCGCCTGTAGCTCATCATTCAGTGCCACCACGAACATATTTTTCATAATGTTATCCATCTTCAAATAGTATTTTGTCATCTGGCTGACCTCCTTTTTTGTTACACCAACCATATCACAAGACCTCCGTAATAGCTACTCCAACCGTCCAACTTTTTCACTTTTATCGTTCCGGCTGGTTCTTTGCTTTTTTCTCTTTTCCAGATGCTTTTTCATCCTTGGTTTCCGGTGTTTTTACAGGGTCTCCGATTGCGAACTCATCGGTTACATACTCCTGTTCCTTTGCACCAAAATTCCGTTCGATATGGTTTCGGATACTATAGGAAGCCTGACGGACATCATTTAAAAAGTCTCTCAGTTCCTGTGGATCTTTCTTTCCACATTCATTTCTCTGTGCAATATACTCCAGATTGAATCCGGTAACATCCACACCATAACGTTTCGCAATCACATAGGCTGCACAATAAGCCTGTGCACTGACTTTCTGTCGGCTGTAGGTTCCGGTATGCTGGTCCAGTGCTGCACACGCCAGTTCTCTGTTCAGTGCATGGAATGTCGTTACTTCACTCATTCCGTTGCGGATATAAATGGTACGGTATCTCGGATTGTACTGGGCCTGCACTTTGTCTGGCAGATCATCCTCAATCTGCACACGTACCGACTGGTCTTTTAAGACAGTTCCTATCAGTTCTGTCAGACTTCGCTGAGGGCGTTCTTCCAATGGCTTTCCAGACATCTGACTGATGTCAAATCCTTTTCCAATCGTATACCCTCTCCGCATTTCTCCGTCTTTTTCGTATTCAGTGGAAATCATATAAGTAATGCCATGTTCCCCGACTTTGACCGAACGGTGTTCTTCTCTCCAGCGTTCATAAGACCTTACCACCTTAAAATCTGGATGCTGTCCGTAAATCAAAAGCAGATTCGGTGTTCTCTGGGTATTACACTCTGCCATAAAGTCCAGAAAGCCTTTCAGTTTTTCTCCATCCTGAAAAACTCCCTGTGCCTGTGAATCTACTTCAGCCCATACCTCTTCTCTTTCCTGCTGTTTTTTGGCTGCATATTCTTCTTTCGTCAATTTCTGTTCAGGAACCTGCTGTTCTTCCGTTCCCCCTGAAATCATATCTGTTAAATCCATATACATTACCTGCCTTTCGTTTTCATATTCTTACGTTTCTTCCGGCTCTCTCTGGCATTTTTCCGTCTGTCCGGCCTCTTACGTTTCTCTTCCTGTTCCTTGCGGATATCTCCGAGTTCTTTCCGCACAGATGGTTTTTCATTCTTTTCTTTCCAGCTAATTTCCCGATCGGAAGAAGTATTTCTGTTGCGCGAGAAAGGTTCGGATGGATTCTTTTCTTCCCCCTCCTGCGCCTGTGTAAAATTTCCTTCCGGGAAAGCCTCATCCCCGATCTGGAACATTTCTTCCGCATCGTCCAGTTCAAATTCTATCTTGCCTTCCGGCAGGACAACGGTCTCTGTCCGTACATTCTCCCCGGTTTCTTTTTCCATCTGGTTTTCTGCCTTTTCCGGTGCAGTCTCTTTTTCCACTGCTTCCGTAACCATAGAGCCTGATTCTGCTTTTACAAAATCCAGATTCATCCGGTCTAATACCCGATTCATCTTCGCTGCATCATCTGCAAATACCATGACCTCTGTCTGGTCCGGATTCACCTTATCTTTGATGACTACATATAAGATACCTCTCGCCTTGGCTTCTTTTGCAAATTCTTTTAAACGGTCACCCGGAACGGTAAAAAATTTCATCGGGCGCTGTTCCTTTAACATTCTGGTAAGTCTTGTTTTCCCTCTTGTCTTTTTCTGGTCCTTCAAGGCGGCAGCAATAAAGACTGCCACATGCTTTGCTACATTCCCGGTGATCTTCAGCGAATACTCCATCCCTTCCAGACTGTACCGTACCACCTGATCTGCCGGTTCTGCTCCGTAATTCATACTTATCTCACCTCCTGACTTTTCTGCATTCTTTCTTTATCTTCCACACGTTTTTCATTCTGGCTCTGTTCTTCCGCTTCCTGAAGTCTCGCTTCGATTTCCAAGGAATGTTTCTCAATCTGAACGGTCATACGAACTTCCTTACGGAGTCGCTTCAATTCCTCATTGATTTCGGACAATCGTTCTTCCCCAGTCTCCCTGCCCCCATTCCGATACAATCTTCTGCGTTCTTTCATAAGTTCCGCAATCTGCTTTTGCAATGGCTCTCGGTACGCGGCAAGCTGCTCTCTGGTTATGATGTCATGTTTCAGTAGAAATTCAATCTGTTCAATCCTGCGGTCCAGTTTCCGGATATCCTCTCTGACAGCGTATGGACTCCTTTTCGGTCTTTTTGGCAGTACCCCCATTTGATATAAATAGGAATAATACAGTGCCTGAATCCCGGTCAGTTTCTTTTTGGGATGAATCTGTACTGCCTTTTGATAGACTCGTTTCACCTTTGGCTGTAGTATCTGCCCACGTATTTCCTCTTCGGAATAGTTTTTTCCGAGAGAACGCAGACGGATATACCGCTCCATTCCCGGAGCTTTTAAAGAAATGTATTTCCTGTTCAGTTTCCATGTATAACCCCGCTTTTCCATCTCTTTTAGGAATTGTAACCAGGAGTAGCTTTCCTGTACCGATTCCCTGATATCCAAACGGATCGCCATTCTCCATGTCGGTTTTCCTTCCTGTTCTGCTTTCCACTGTACATAAGGGATTGATTTTTTCTGATTGGATTCAATGATAGACAGACCATATTTTCTGCACAAGTCATCGGAAATCTTACGGATCTCCGTATAATAACTCTTAGCATTACTATGGTACTTATGTCCGTCCACCATGCTTACAGAATTCCAGACAATATGATTATGATAGTGTCTGGTATTAAGATGTGTTGTTATGACTACTTCAAACTGTCCTTTTAAGAGCCGGTCTGCCAGTTCCTGCCCGATGAGATGTGCCAGTTCCGGTGTCACCTCACCTTCTGCAAAACTCTGTACCAGATGGTATCCTTCCACACCGCCCATCTTATGGAATCTCTTTTTCGTTGTCAGCATATCTTCATACGCATTTTCATTGGTGCATCCGATGGTATCTTCGAAGACCGCTTGTTCCGTCTTGGTCCGATTCATGGCATAATCGATGGCAGCCTCCAGAGAGTCCGCTTTCTGTGTGGTTTTTTCTTTATCTTTCACATATTCGATAGAACGGTCCAGGCGGTGGACGGGGATAACACTTGTATAAGCCATCCGGCATTACCACTCTTCCTTTACCAGATGCCATGTTTCTTTGGTAAGCCGCAGCATTTCCTGAATACTCTGCTCGCTTGCCATACCAGAAGCATTGGCAACATGGGCAAGCTGATTGGCATTGTTGCATAAGCCTGCAATCTTTCGGAGCAATTCGGGATGATGCTCACAGGGTTTTGCATGAACCTGCGCTCCTAAAATCAACGAACGCATAAACTCTTCCCGGCTCAGACCGCTTCTTTCGACCTGCTCATTCAGTTCCCTGACTTCCCTTGCATTAAGCCGTACCGGGATCACATGGTTTCGTTTTCGCATTGCATCACCGTCCCTTCTTTTTTCTCTTCCTCTTTCATCATACCGCCAAGATCCTCATCGGATTTTTTCGCTGCAACCATGCAACAGGTCACTATCACTCCTATAAATCCTCCGCTCATCAATGCGATTACAATCATTACTCCATTTCTTAACATGACTTGATCCTTCCTTTCCATTTCCGTCTGTGTCCGGGGGATTGGGGTTCTCCCCAAAGTGCGTTTGGATATCCAAACGCTATGCTTGCAAAACGAGTACCGCCAGTTTCTGTAGCACCGGATTGACTCGATTCTGATTTATTTTGATTCTTTTATCTGTACCAGTCCATCAAGTGTCGTACAAATGATATGGAGTCTGTCTGCCATACTGATTTCGGTATTCATTGTTCCTGTCACTTCTTTCCCACATACGACTACCATCCGGCATCTCCGTAAAAGGATATGGGACATTCTTCCATATCCCTGCATATCTTCTGCATCAGACTCTTCCAAGAATGGTGAGAATACAAATCTCGGACAGATTGGTACATACCCAAGTTCATAGATTTTTCTGCAATATTTCTGCACCTTTACCCGGCTTTCTTCTGCTGAACAGCACACATAAGCCAGAGCCTGTTCCATACGCTCCATCTCCTTCCTGCATCCAGTTGGATGCCACTCATTTTCTCTATAAAAAACAAGATGTCCAATTGGACATCCCGGCTACTTTTCATCCTCTTTCTGCTCTGCTTCTAATGCAATTTTCACTCTGTCACTTCCCAGTTTGTAGTAGGCATCTGTTACCTCAATTCCCACTGCACGATAACCTGTCATAACCGCTGCAAGGACAGTTGTTCCTGCTCCGGCAAACGGGTCCAGGATCAGCCCTCCCGGTTCACAAATCTGGATAACATCTTTCATAAGCTGCAACGGTTTCTCTGTCACATGAATCCGGTTCTGCGGATTGCCATATCGGAAGACGCCCGGCAGACAAGATACCGGACGGTTGATCGGCATCGGTCCGTTACTGCCCCACACAATATATTCAGCCTGCTGGCGGAAACGGCCTTTCTGTGGACGGGAGTTTCCCTTATCCCACACCGCTGTTCCTCGCCAGATCCATCCTGCCCACTGCAATGCATCGGTAATCGATGGATACTGACGCCAGTCAATGAACAGACAGATCGGAGCACCTTTCTTGCAGGCTTTCCGCACATCATAGAGCCATTCAGCCATCCAGTGCGTCCAAGATCTCTGGTCTTTGTTATCCCCATCGAAATCCGGAAGTGCATTGGCAGCACTCATACTGCTGTATTTCTGATTTGTAGTACGATTTCTTTCATTCTGTTTTGTTCCACCGGATGCATACGGCGGATCGGTAATAACTGCATCAAAGATTCCCGGCTGGAATGCTTTGACCAGTTTTAATGTATCTCCATGTAATATTTTCCAGTTTTCCCCTTCAGTATATTCCTCCGGGTATGTTCCCTCTTTCATAAGTTCTTCCAAACTCAGGCCATTTGTCATAGGCATCATCCTTTCTTTTCTCAGCGTTCCGGCTGATTTTTCTTCTTTGTCTTTTTATTTTCTTTGGGCGGCGGACTCAACTCAGTTTCTACATATTCGCTGATAATCAAAAGTGCTTTGTAATAGTCCCCACTTTCCAATACCCTTTTACGCATTTCTTTTGCTTCTGCTGTCTGTTTATTCTTTTTCAAAAGAGTTGAGGCATCGCCCATAATGGAAAAAATATTCCCATCATGTCCAAGGAGCTGTAACTTGGGACGTTGTTTCTCAGGCTTTGTCGGAATCTGCTCTGTTTTCTTTTCATACATTTTCGGCTGTTCCATATTAGGATGCCAAAAATGCACATTCATCGTTCCACCATCTACCTTGATATCCCTCTGTTCAAATCCTTCACCCCACCCGTCACTGTACTGCCCTGTAATGTATTCGGTGAATTCCTGTAGTTCTTCCTGACTTAAAAATTCATTTAATTCCAGTTTGGTACAGCCGTACAGGATTCCGTCTTTGTTTTCTATCGTAACAACTGCACTTTGTATCTTTTCCTGAATGGACTCACTTCCGTCAAAATACTGCATGAGATCATCTTCCCCATAGCGTTCCAGTTCTTCTCGGATGACTTCTTCATAATCGGCAAGTTCTGTTCCATCTAATGGCATTCCATATTCATCACTCTCCGACCACTCTTCTTCCCATTCGGATTCTTCTGAATAAAGATTTCCAGTCAGCTCCGTCAACAGATGTACGTGCATCGTTCCTTTTTCTTCCATTCTCTATCACCTTCTTTCTAATGGTCTGTCCCTGCATTTATTTGTCTGCTTTTTTTCTTTCGCAAGGTCTGCATAATCTGCCCCTTCTTTTTCCGGCAGATTGCAAATAATCTGATACGTTCCCTCGTAATGTTTTTTCATCTGTTCTTTCGCCCATCTCCCGGCAAAGTCATTATCGGTGCAGATTTCAATTTCTTTGATTTCCGGATGGTTCTTCAGAAACTCTTCCAGTGCATCCGGCAGCTTTTTAAAACGTTCACTCTGTATCTGTGTGTTTTCTTTCGGAGCAGCGATTCCTCCAAGGGAAAGACGATATTTATCCCTCTTTCCTTCTTCCAGTGTCATGTGGGCCAGTGCATCAATACACGCTTCATATACGACAACTCGTTTTGTTTCTCTTTCAGGTGGAATACAAAAGCTGTACTTTTTTTCACTCCCGGTCTGCTCCATCTTGAATCCTTTCCCGTTTTTTTCATAGATTCCTCGCAGGAATGCATATCTTGCTTTTCCGGATTCATCTTTTCCAACAAAAACAGCGTTATGGTACGGGACACTTTCATAAAGGATTTCATGCGAAATGCAATATGTGATCACTTCATCGCTGATTCCTCTGTGGTTTAAATAAGCCCTGATTCGTCTGCAATTACAATATCTCTCCGGCAGCTTAAAGGGTGGTTTTTCCTTTTTCGCAGACTGTGTCGGAATAAAAGACGGACTCTCTTCGCACAACAGTTTTACGGCATCTGTAAATTTCATTCCATCTACTTCAATCAGGAACCGCAGTGCGGACACGCCACCGATATCTCTGGATTTCCAATGCCATTTGCTGGACAGTTCATTGATTTTAAAACTGTCATGGTCCGTCAACTGCCATTCATTTCTGGTTCTTGTCTTTTGCAACCGCTGTGCCTGATGCGTCCGCAAATACTCATACGCAGTCATATTTTTTGCTGCCTGAATCTCTTCTTCCGTTACCCAGGGCATTACAGAATTGCATCCTGAAGAGCCAGTACCTTATCCGTCCGCTCCCAAGGAAACTCCTTTCTTCCAAAATGACCAAAAACTGCCGTCTGCCGGAAAATCGGACGGTTCAGTCGAAGGGATTCCATGATCTGAACAGGTGTCACTCCAAACACCAGTGGGATTGCTGCCGCCAGACAATCATCCGCACACACTTTCCCTGTACCAAAGGTATCCACCTCAATCATAACCGGCTCTGCTACTCCGATTGCATAAGCCAGAGACACCTGACACTTGCTTGCAAACTCAGCAGCTACTATATTTTTTGCGATATACCTTGCCATATAAGCTGCCGAACGGTCTACTTTCGAACAGTCCTTTCCTGAAAATGCACCGCCGCCATGCGGAACCATACTTCCATAAGTATCCACCATCAGCTTTCTTCCGGTCAGTCCGGTATCTGCATCAAACCCTCCACACACAAATTTTCCTGACGGATTGATCAGAATCTTCGTATCCTCATCCGGCGGCAGTAATCTGAGTGCTGAGCGAAGCACTTTCTCTCTGATTTCGGCATCTAACTTCTTCAGGCTCTTTTCTGCACCATGCTGGCAGGAAACAACAACACTTTCCAGTCTCACTGGCTTTCCATCTTCATATTCTACGGTTACCTGTGCTTTTCCATCCGAAAAGATATCTTTGATATATCCGCTTCTTCTGCAAGCCGAAAGTTCACGTGTGATCCGGTGTGCCAGAACAGTCGGCATTGGCATAAGCTGCGGAGTATCATCACACGCATATCCGACCATAACACCCTGATCTCCAGCTCCCCTGCTTCTATCTCTTAATTTTGCGCCGATATTATCCCGAAATTCTTTCGACACACTCACTGCTTTCGCAATATCTGGACTCTGCTGGTGTACAAACGTATCCATTTCTATCCCATCTGTACAATATCCACACTCTTCTAAAACTTTTCGGATCACATCAAACACTGGTGGTTCATATCCGCTGGTGATTTCTCCTGCTACAAACACATTTCCTCTTGTAGCAAGGACTTCACACGCCACTCTCGAAGATGGATCGTAACGCAGACATTCATCTAAGATTGCATCTGCTATCTGATCGCATACTTTGTCTGGGTGTCCTTCTGTTACTGATTCTGCTGTATAAAAACGTCTCATCATTCTTCTCCTTATATACAGACAGGGCAGAAGCTGCTTTATGCACATCTCCTGCCCTGTCAGATTGGTTTATCCTGTAATTCTTATTTTATTTTTCTTCTGTTTCTTTTTTGTTGTCTGTCATTTTTGACTTCTTTCTGCGGTATACAGTCACTCCTGTAGCTGTTCCAGCAGATGCCAGTGCAAGCAGAACAAACGCCCATATTTTCTGGTTATCACCTGTTTTTGGTGCATTTGTTTTTTCTGTTGTTTTCTCCGGTGTTCTGGCATCTTTCATTTCTACTTTCTGGACTTCCATTGTATCTTTCAATGTAAATGTGACATCTTCCGCAATCTCGTAACCATCCGGTGCTGTGATCTCACGCAGAGTAAGTTCTTCATTGACTGGGAGTTTTTCAACGGAATGTGGTTTTCCATCTGTAATCCACTCTTCCAGAACAGTTCCGTCTTTGCGGATAATCTGAAGCTTTGCCCCTTCCAGTTCTTTTCCGGTTGTAAGGTCTGTTTTTGAAATTTCCACTTTGGAATATTCATCTTTCATCTCAACCTTTGTCACACTGCCATCTTCTTTGACTTCAAACATCACATCGCTGGCAGACACATAGCCATCTTCATAAGGAGCCAGTTCCTCATGTAAGGTATAACTTCCTTCCGGCAGTCCGTAAATGACATGTTCTTCCTTACTGCTTACCCATTCTTCCACAACATTTCCGTCTTTATCAATGACCTGCAGTTTGGCTCCTTCCAGCTCATTTCCGGTAGTTGCATCTGTTTTTGTAATGCGTGTTTCTGTCGGCTGATTCTCAACTTCTTTGTTCAGTTCAATCTTTGCAAGATTCTGATTTTCGTAAGTTGCATCTACATTCCATACTTCCTCATTTGGAAGATATCCAGCTTTTCTGACTTCCTCTTTGACATAGTATTTTCCATGTGGAAGATCACTGTCGAAAGTAAGTGTTCCCTTTGCATCCGTTGCTTTCTTTTCCAGCAAGGTATCTTTCTCTACGAGAACCTCTCCCTGATTAGAAAGAATATCTTCTGCAGCATACAGTCCAAAAATAACACCTTCCAGCTTTTCGCCTGTGACAGAATCTTTCTTTTCTACTGATACGAAAACTTTCTGTCTTTCATTTTTATAGGTAACGCCTTCATAAACAACTGCCTGTGTATCATCCTCTGCTGTCAGGGTAAATTCTTTCTGTTCTGTATTTAGGACAAAATTCTCTCCTGCTACAACCTCTTTCAGATAATACGTTCCCAGTGGCAGATTGTAGATAACTGCTGTTCCATTTTCATCTGTAGTCAGTTTGGCTACCAGGTCATCTTTCTCATAACGGACAACTGGATTTCCTTCTTCGTCCTTTGCTCCGTCCGGTGAATAGATGGTATCTTTGGCATATACTTCGAATTCAGCACCTTCTACTCCGGTTTCTTCATATTTAAAGCCTTTATAAATACATGTTTCTTCTTTACCAGATACAGCATTTCTTACTTTAGAGACCAGTGCTTTTACTTTTGCCAGAACAGAATCTCCTGTTACTTCGGTAAGCTGTTCTCCCTTTTTCGTCAGGAGCAGGCTTCCTACCTGTTCATCGTTTTTCTGTTCTACCTCTACAATCGCTGCTCCTGTATCTGGATCAATCTGATGTGCAATGTTTGAGGATACTGTAATTACAATACCGCTCTGTGGATTTTCTTTATATGTTCCTTTTGTAGTCTGCTCTAATGGTGAAATAATCGTTGTTCCATCATACAGGGACTCTTCGCTTCCCTGTCTTACAAATCCTTCCGGTGCTTTCACTTCTTCGATTCGATAGGTAGAACACTTCAGTTCCTGCGGTGTGATCAGATATCCTTCCTCGTTTGTTTCGAATACACTGATCTTTTCTTTCTTCGGATACTGAACAACCTGTTCCACATATTTCTTATTTGTCACATCGTAAATCTTATAAGAAGCACCAGCCTTTAAAACCGTATTTCCAGTCTGTGCATCCTTCTTTACAATTTTCAACAAGAATTCAAACGGACGGTCATCAAATACTCTCCACTGCATTGGCTCTCTGCTGTCATTTTCCACATTTACAACAAATGGATCAATGGTTTTCAAATTCTCAGGGGTAGTACTTTCCACTACAACATAACTTCCATACGGCAGTTCCGGGCTGACTGCATATCCTTTTGTATCAGTGATCAGTTCTGGTACTGGCACGGCTGTTCCATTCTCGTAAGTAACTGCAACCTGCTCTTTGCTGAAGTCATAATTTTTGAAATCGCTTGCTGTATAGCTTTCTCCATTGGCTGGCTTCAGTTTTCCATTTTTTACCTGTGTCAGGTCGCTGATCAGATATACCTTAAATCCTGCTCCTGCAACCAGGTCTGTTTCTGTCTGCTCTCCATCTTCACTGATTTTGATTAACTGGAATGCCTGTTTCTTTACCTGCTCTTTTACCGTAAGGTCTCTTGTCACTTCGGCAACATCCTGACCTTCATAAGTTACTGATACCTCGTATTTGGTAGTATCCAGTGTATATCCTTCCGGTGGAGTGATCTCTTTTACATACATTTCTCCAAGGTATAATTCTGAAAATTCCAGTGTTCCGTCATCTCCGATGACTCCCTGTGCAATCAGGCTGTCCTGTTTATACAGAACCCCTGTTGTGCCATCCGGATGCACGATGTCCTCTTTTGCATACAGACCATACACAGCACCACGAAGAACACTGTCCCCCTGCGCTTTAAATGCAAGTGTTTCTTTATCGATCTTTGCGATTTTCACCTTTCCGGTGACTCTCTCATCTGTTGCTGTTACAGTCATTGTCTTTCCGGCAGTAACAGCCACTTTATATACTTCTGTATTCAGTTTGTATCCTGTCGGAGCAGTGATCTCTTTCACGTACACTGTTTTCAGTGCAGAATCAAAATAATCGCTGACTGCTTTTCCGTCTGTTCCGGTTGCTGACATTGTCATCAGCAGATTTTCACACTTCTTATCAGTATAAATACCATAAACTGCTCCTGACAGTGGATTCTGTGTATTGACATCTTTCTTCATAAGTTCAATGCGTGTCATATTCAGCCACTGTACACTGAAGCTTACCGGCGCTGCTGTTTCGCTTTCAAATACACCGATATCCTGCTTGGAATCTCCGGTTGTCAACACCAGTGTTCTCCATGTCTTTCCGACAGAACCATATAAGTTGCCGGAAGCATAACTGCCTGTCAGTAATAAATCTGCGGACAGATAGAATGTATCTCCACCATAAATCTGGATTTTTCCATTTGTAACACTTGTTCCTTTGGAAAGATTATGTGCTGTCACATTTTCTGGTACACTCAGTGTCACATAGTTTCTGTGATCTCCAGACAGTGTGATATTTGGTGTTTTCTGGATGTTTCCATCCCGTACTGCATTCAGCTTTGTGCTTGAAAGGCTCAGTTCACCTTTTGGCGGTTCTTCCTGTCCAAACAGATAATTGATATATGCGATAACCCCTGCATTTACAAGGTCATTATAATTACACCCTGTAAATCCGGCTTCTCCTGCATAAGCATAGCTGGCTGCAATGTGTGTATACACATACTTTTCATCTTCCGTTTTTCCAGACAGATAACTTCCTGTCAGATCTCCTGCCCCGCCATAACCATAATAAAGGACTTTCTGCAGATTTTTATTGCTGTCCAGTACCTGTGCTACATAACTTCCACTCGGTGGGGATGCTTTCTGGGACTGAAGGCAGTATGCAATTTTTCCATTGACTGTAAACAGGCAAGTAAGATAATTTCCAATATAACTTGGATAATAAATAGTTCTCCCCTTTGTCAATGTAACTGTGGAACCGCTGCTTGTAGCTCTTTCAGCCGCAGACAATACCATCACATTTCCCTCTTCGATGTCCTCTTTCAGTTCTTTGATTGCCTGTGCAGATGCATCTTCTTCGGATGTTTCAATTTCTACATCTGTGTAGTTCTGCACAGGCGAATCCGAATCATCTTCAGATTCTGTATCTGACTTCTGTTTCTCTCCACCATTTTCTTCGGAATGTGCCTGTCCTTCGGTATCCGTCAGAGTCACTTTACGGGTGATGGTATAGCTGTCACTCTTATCTTTTGGAACGACCATATAAGTGGCAATATATGTTCCTGCTTTGTCTGAATGATACTCTCCACCATTCTCATCTTTGATACTTACAAGCGTAACATCTTCTTTTTCTGCATCATAATGGATTCCTTCCATACTGGTTTCCACTGCAAATGTATCATCTGAAACTGCTTTTGTGATATCATCTGCTGTAACTGATGTATCTTTCTGGCTTGTTACCGCCTGTTCAGATGCCTGTACTTCCGTCTGCTGTTCCGAGCCTGTCTGTTCGGCCGCAAACGCATTCGCACTGCTCAAGGTACTGATGCCCATCAGGACAGCCAGTCCAAAAGCAGCAATTCTGGTCTTTAATTTTCTAACCTTCATGTGCTTTTCCTTCCTATTATAAATAGATTTTTTCAGTAAAATACCGCAGAAGATGTTTCCTCTGCGGTACGTTTTATCTTGCATATCGATTTTTTTCTTTTTTTACTTCCTGTCTGGTACGTTTTACCGCTTCCATGACAGACTCCGTTGGAATCTGGTTATCCTTACATCCTTCCAGAATTCCATCCAGATAAAATTTCGATGGCTTTGCCGGAACATCTTTGTGCGGAGCGTTCATCATATATACAAACACTTCTTTCTCCACACCATCCTGATTTTTTACCCGAATCGATTCTTTCCCATAAAAACTTGGGAATCCTTCATAAAAATCCAGACTCTTCTCACACGCTTCTGTGATTTTCCATAAGACTCCTTCGACATAGCTTCCTTTTTCCGGCAGAACCGTTGCTACCCCATTGCCCGGAGCCCTTCCCCGAAATGCCAGCCGATAATTTTCAAGCCGGACGTTTTCCACAACTTCCGCAGCCGGACACCTGTACTTCATCTGCTCCAGATTCATGTTGCTGCCATAAGCGAAGTAATATCTATCTTTCATTTTTTCTCACCTCTATCTGACTCCTTCTGTCCTTTGATTTTTCTTCAGACACTCATACGTGCTTTTATCATATCTCCACGCAAGATCACCATCCAGATTTGCCAGCAGATGTTTTCGAACATTTTTATATTCGTCTCCAATTAACCCAAGTCTCAATAAAAATGTACGAAATGTAAATGCCGGGTTTTCTGATATCAGTGTCTTTTTCATCTGTGTCGATCTCTGATTGATTGCCTGTGCGGAAATGGCTAATGCCAGTGTAATATTTGCTCTCACCTTTCCTGCATGTAGTGTGCTTTCAAAACAACGCCATTCCAAAGTTCCCTTGGAAAACACAGCATGAAGATTCAGAGCATAATAACGGGTATGATCATAATGGGTATGACTTCCATCCCTGCCTCCATACCAGACATTTCTTACTCGGTCCATTGTGATTGATTTATTTGGTATTTTTCGGATTTTCTCCAATACCTCCGGTCGCACCCTCTGACAATAACTATTTGCTCTTCTCTCCTGCACTTTCAGTGCTTTGAACAGGATATCTTCCTTTGCATACATAATTGTCAGTGCATTTTTCAGACTCTGCGGTGTATGATTCGATGCATCTACATGAACATGCTGACCACAGGACTCATTTACAAAACCTCCATGCTGTCGCAGACATCGTACTACTTCCTGTAACTTTCCCATTTCATCATAGGATAATTTCGGTGATACCATTTCTGTTGAATATTCTCCACCTGCGTCTACAATTCGACCGTATACTTTCCGTTGTGTATAAATGCTCCCATCAGACATAAATTTCCACTTTTTTCCTTCCAGATCTATCACTGACCAGACTCCATAAGTAGTGCCGTCATAATATGCTTCTGTTCCAAACATTTCAGCAACAACTTCTGCAGCACGTTGTCTGGTAATCCCTGTCATTTCGATTTCTGTGCCAAAGTATTGGTCTTTTATTCCGATCATGCCTAATGGATTCCTTTCTCAGACACTTTCTGTGTGTTAAGTTCGGAGTCTGCCTTTTGTAACAATCTGCCAATTGCCTCGATAACATTGACAGTTACTCCGTTTCCAGCCTGTTTATAAAGCTGTGCGTCAGAAGTGCTGTCTATGATCTTATCAATCTGCCAGTCGTAATAACCCTGCAGTCGCAGACATTCCCTCGGAACTAACCTTCTTATTCTGCCGTGATACAAGATGCCATGACGATCGGTTGCAGTAATTGTAAACATCGGTTCTTCGGGTTCTTTCATACGTCTGCCGTTCTGACGAACATTCTCTTTTGCTGGTGTTAAGACTGCTCTTGCTCCATCCTCTGCTAATACACCAGAACATTCTCCTTTGTATTTGTGGACACCGCATTGTCTGGTATTCAGGCTTCTGCATTCTTCCGTTACCACCGGCGGAGGTGAAAGATCGACAAAGTGCAGCGTTCCCTGTTGAACACCTGTTGTCAGGGTATGTGCGATCTGGTGTCCGACTCTTCCTCTCCTGCTGTTGAGATTCGCATAACCCAGATCGATGCTGTCCCCTTCTCTTGCAAGTTTGTAGCCGAGCTTTGTATTCTCTTTGATTGGAACACCTACATCATATAATCCTGTCTTGCCGCCCATTCCACCTGCCTGTGATGTCAGGGTACAGCTTAGTCCTTTGGGACTGTAGACTCTTTTCCCCTGACTTCCTGCCCGGACTTGAACAAGAGCTGCTCCATTTGTTTCTGGTTCAGGTAATACTTTTCCGGCACATCGGAAATCAAAATATCCGACAATATACACCCGTTTTCTTGCTTGGGGGACTCCGAAATCCTTGCTGTTAAGCACTTTCCATTCGACATGGTACCCCAGTTCAGAAAGCGTACTGAGGATGGTGCAAAACGTCCGGCCTTTGTCATGCGATAACAAACCGGGAACATTTTCAAGGATAAAATACGAGGGTCTTTTAGCTTCAAGAATCCGGGCAATTTCAAAAAAGAGAGTTCCTCTTGCATCTGCAAATCCTTCTCGCTTTCCGGCGATAGAGAATGCCTGGCAAGGAAATCCTGCACAGAGTAAATCAAAATCTGGCATTCGTTCTGGTTCGATTGTTCTTGCGTCATTACAATACCACTCCCCTTCCGTATCAAACAGCAATCGGTAGTTCTTATCCGCATAAGTATCCACCTCGCAATGTCCGACACAGACAAAGTTTCCTGCCCGTCTTAAGCCTTCACGAAATCCCCCGATTCCGCTAAAGAGATCAAAAAATTGAATGGTTGCGGCTATCAACCTCCTTTTTGCTGATAAAAACAGGCGGCATGATCTCTCATACCGCCCTTCGTTATTCTGTATCAATTGGTTACCATTCTGTTGGTTCTTCTGCTTTGGATTCTTCCGGATCAGTCTCTCCTTCTGGTTCAGTTTCCTCTTCCGGTTCACTTTCCCCTTCTGGTTTGTTTTCCTCTTTCGGTTCACTTTCTCCATCCGGTTCGGCTTCCTCTTCTGGTTCACTTTCCCTTTCCGGCTCAGTTCTTTCTTCCGGTTGAGTTTCTTCTGTTCCCAATTCTCCAGTTGTCTGTTCGGATTCTTCAGGCTGCTCTTTGCTTTGCCATTCGACCTCTACCTTTTCCAGTGCTTCTTCTATAATCTGAATTAAGAAGTCTTTCTGTTTCATGTGTTTCTTTCCGATGACTACTTTTAATCTCTGGAATAATTCCTCTGATACCTGTACTGCTACTGTTCTTACTGCTCCCATGCTTATTTCTCCTTTTCCTTCCACTCTGTTGAAATGTTCTTCAATGACCTGTTGTAAAAATTTTTGTGTGCTGCTTTCTGTGAGTTCAATCTCTTCTCTTACTTTCTCATGTAAGTCCATCGGGATCTTTCCGCAGATATTTTTCATCTCTGCCATAACCTTTCTCCTTTCACTTTTGCTACACACAACATACTCCAAAGCCGCATGGAAAGCTATTCACAATACCCACCAAAGATATCGATGCATTTCTTGCCTTACCCCTAGCAGATCCAACAATGTATGTATCGTGCAATCATAGGCCTCACCCCCTTTACAAATTTTCCATTTGAGATAGAAAATCCATCATCTGATCTGGTATTTCTTCCGATGATGGTTTCGTTTTCAATTGTTCCGTAGTGCCACATATTCCTAATTCCCGAACACTTTCTTTTATCGTCTTTTGAATGACTTCTTCCATCCATTTCCGATCCTCTTTTTCCAGAATTGCCTGAACCAGATACTGGCTTTTCTGCCCTTCTGGAACACTTTGAAATTTCTCCCATGCCCTCTGGTGTTCTGGATTTTTCAGGTTCGGGCGGAACGAATATACCGGGCGTGTCATCTCGTCCACATCTGCTCTACAATCCGTTCATACCCTGTTGCGTTGGCATGGACGTCCTCTATAAAAACGGGGCGGCAAATCGCGTCCTGTGCGGTCACGTGGCGTTTTAAAATTGCGGAGCCTCCCCCCATAAATACGGTGGGTACTGCCCGGAGATCAAACCCGGATTCTGTCACCGCAGACAGTATTCTTTCTATATATTTCCGTCCGTTTTCCTGTATGATCCGTCTGGCCTCCTCTGCCATACTGCAAGATTCCCTCCGAAGCACACGCTCAATTTGAGTTTCTGTCACAGACAGTCCGGTATTTCTACGCACTTGTTCTGCTGTCTCATCAATACATCGGATTACTCCAAGTTCCAGACTTCTGCACGTTGCTGCATTCGGAACAGCATTGTCCAGCCTCATAAGGTCAACGGTCCAGCCACCAATATCAACAAGCAGAACAGACGGTTCATTCTTCAGATACTCTGGATGCAGAGCAAGCGCAGAGTATCCCTGTGGGAACAGTTTCACATCTTTTATTGTTATCTCATATAACTCACTTTCATATAAAAATCGCACTGGCTGCTCTTTCCGCAACAGATACTCCCTGAATCCCTGTTTCTCTCTTCCAAAACTTGAAAGCGGAAGTCCAACAGCCAGAATTACCTCTGTCTTTCGTTCCGCTTTCCGATGCTTGATTTCTTCTGCAATGGCTGCCAACGTCAGCAGATAATAATTATCATTGGACGTTTTATTTTTTACCAGCGTCTGTCTTCCCGTACCGCAGACATAATACTTTCCTTGATATTGCAGAACATTCTGCATGGTATACGGCTCGTAATCATACCCAATAATTCCACTTGGGAAAGACACTTGTCTTGTTTTAATGGCATAATAGCCATGATCAATTCCTATGATTATCGCAATCACATCCTTTCATTTTTTCTGTTTAACGTAAGGTCAAAAATGTTGTCACTGCTGCAACGGATCGTTGCAAAAGTGCCATTCGTGAACACTTTTCTATGTTCCAGCGTCCCAAAACCTGCGGAAAATCTGGTTTTTTTATACCACTATCGCCAGAGGAACACTACTGTTCCTTCCCAGCCGGTTATAAAAGATCCCTCTCCCGGCGGCGGTCCAGCCTGTCCGGGGGAGGGATATATCGCAAGTTTCCTTTTTGAACAATTGCCTGTCTTTTTATTTTTATGAGATGTTTTTCCTGCTTTTGTAAAATGGGAAGATACTCCGGTTCTGTCAAAAACTTCCGTATATAATTGCCCTTTTTTCCCAGCTTGTTATCATTTTTCAGCAGTTCTATTTCTACCATGTAATGGGTATCTGGATGAAATCTCTTCTCACACAAAATGCTGTCCCCTTTTATATAATCAGATTTAGCCGATTCTCTTGCTGCCGCCAAGAGTTCATAAATACTTACTTCCACCTCTTATCACCTCCCAAAAGACCAGAAAAAAGCAGACCTCTTAATCGAAGTCTGCTCCTGTCGGATATGGTAATCCTCTTTCTTCATATTTTTTATCGATATAATTTCGAATCCATTCCCTGTATTCTTCCGTTAATGCCAGTTCCTGAAATTCTAACAACCACTTTTCCCCTTTTGCTTCGTCATCAAGCCATCGATCTTCTATGCACTCCGGCTCATCTAACATTTTCATCATCGCTTCAAATGGCTCTTTTACATCATCACCAAATTCTTTCCATAAGGCGATTCCATAGTTCTCCAGTTCAAAAAATTCTGTCAGATATGTCAATCGTTCCATATCCCCCAATGTCATTCTTTTTTCACCTGACAATAATGCTCGATCTCTTTTGCCACATAGATTTAAAAATTTTCTCTTTTCCATCTCCACATCCATTATACTTTTACCTCTTCCTGTTAAAAATAATTCCTTATTACGAAACATTATAAAATTTAAATTCTTTAGAATCAATATATATATTTCTGTATTACGAATCTTTTTATTTTATAAGGGGAGTTCATCATTATGCAAAAGATTAGACCAGATATGGATATTGGTAAAAATATCCAAGCAATTCGATATAAAAACAATATGACTCAAGACCAAGTAGTTGCAAAATTAAATCTTATGGGTATCTCCATCACCAAAAGTACCTATGCCAAACTGGAAACAAATCGCATGAACATTAAGGCATCTGAATTAGTTGCACTTGCAAAACTCTTTCATACCGATATCAATGCTTTCTTTTCCGGCTTGCTATAGTTCGACATTCCCCGACTCCCTGTGTATATAATAGCATATTAAAAATAAGAACCAGTCTATATTCTTATCGGATATAAACCAGTTCTTTTTTCTTATCAAATAATATAAAAGTGACAGGGAATTCAGATTCTTATCTTCTGTCACTCATGTAATTATTATTCTATTTTAAATTTAATGAATTTACCCATTCTTGAATTTCTTTTTCAATGTTATTTTCTATATAAACGTCATACACATTTTTCCACATTATCTGTGTATACTGTTATTTTCAACCCCATAATTATAACTTGGTACACGCTATACACTACTATAAACTGTACTCCATTTTACGGTAACATCCGTAATAATTCTATAAATTCTCGATGGCACATTGACACCATCTACGATAGAATCTTCATACTTATAATTTTCGATAATATTGTTATTGAAGAATGCATATGCCTCTGGTGTAGGAGTTGCTGTAAGACCTAATACCGTTGCTCCTGAAAAATAATCTAATACTTTTTTCCACTTTCCATAAATGGATCTGTGACATTCATCCACGATAATGAGTTGAAAATAATCTGGAGGAAGTTTCAAATCATTACAAAGTTCTACAACTTCTTTACTTTCTTTTTCCTCATTCTTCTTTGCAAGCTCATCCTCTTCATCTTCATTGCCATCTTGAATTGCCTGACCTGTGAGTACTGCAAAAAGTTTTTGAATTGTTGAAATCACTATATCTGCGTTTACATCATTTTCTTTTCTTAATCGTTTGATAGTATACAGGTTGCCCATTTGCTGCATATTTTCAGTTCTGTCAAACAAACTGAATTCTGACAGTGCCTGCTTTGCAAGGTTATTTCTATCCGCTAAAAATAAAATTCTCTTCGTCTGTGTATAATTCAACAATCTATATGAAGCTAAGCAGGCAAGATATGTCTTACCAGACCCCGTAGCTAGTACCGCCAAATTCTTTTTATTACCCAGTTTCAAGGATTCTTCCAACTTAGTCTCAGCCTTATACTGGCAGTCACGAAGTCCTCGCTTCTCAAGTAGTGGAAGTGCTCCGTACTCAGACTTCTTTCCAATTATCTGAAGCATCTTCTTTGGAGAGTGCATCTGTGACAGTTCTTCATATTCGCTATCTTCCACAAGCATATTTTTGAAATATATTTTATTTCCGTTGGCCATATATACTAATGGAATTAATTTTTCAAACCACAGCGCATACCAAGACTGTGGTGATACCGCATAATCCTCAGCCTGTTTCTTTACTTCATCACCTAACGGATTTTCTTCTCTTTTTGCCTCTACAACTGCAATTGCTTTTCCATCAACAAACAGAAGATAATCACTTTCCGTATTACCAACCATCAAAGCTTCCTTTACAGCAGTCGTACTGTTAGGCAAATATTCATTTCTTGAAATGATATCCCAGCCGGCGTTTCTTAGCTGTTTATCGATTTTCACACGTGCTTTTTCTTCCGGTAACATAGCATCTTCCTTTCTGGATTTCACTACCACATCTATACTCTATCAGATTAGCTGTCCTTTTTTACGGACTCTATCTGCACAATATCATCAAATCCACAATTTAATTCCACACAAATACGTGCAAGCACACCCATTGATACCTGCTGGTCATTATTCATTTTTGTAAATGTACTTGGTGCAATCTGCGTCTTCTTTCTTAAGTCAGTTTTGCTCATTTCACGATCTATGAGCATCTTCCATAAGGGTTTATATGTTATTTTAATTTGAGTTTCTGACATGTCATTTTCCTCCATATTTCTCACGTCAAAACAGCCTATAATACTGCATTATATTATACACTAGTTCTTTCTAATTTACAATTATAGCTTTTGAGTTCTCGAAATTACTTTTGCATAAAAATACCGTCTTGCACCTGGAATTTACTCCTGAATTTACTTCTGCACAAGACGGTTATCACCATGATATATTCTATTCTTCATTCTTTCTTCTTGTGGATATCTTTCCAAAATACACACCGGCTTCAGCCAGCTCATTCTGACTTCTACATCTATTATATTCAGCTCTGATAACTGCCTCCACAGCCTCTCTTCCGAATTGATCAAGTCTTGCATACTTCAGTGCATATTCTGTAAGGTCATCTTCCACCTGTGACAAAGCCAAATCTTCCATAGCCGCTTCATCTATTACAGGCGCAGATGAATCATCTGACTTTCCCATAATATATTCGATACGCTTCTGGAATATATCGCTCATCTTACTTAATGTTTCAAATCCAGGAGTTCTGGTATCGGTCTCCCAAGTAGATACCGTACCCTTTGTTATACCAAGTGCCTCTGCAAGTGCAGTCTGCGTCATGCCATTTTCTTTACGAAGTTCCTTAATTCTTTCACCCATTGTCATGATTTGTCACCTTCCTTCTATATTAAAGTATGCTAATTTCATCACTTTGTCAACAAAAATAATTATTTTTGTAAACTTTTAGTATTGACAGGTAATGAACAGTAATATATACTAGCATCATCAAAGTATGCCAATATCGTTACTTTGATGACAAAATAAAGAAGGAGGAATCATTACATGCAGAAACCAACAATCAGTGTTCCTGAAATGGCAGCGGAGTTAGGAATCGGCTTAACCAAGGCATATCAACTTGTTCACGAGCCTAACTTTCCCACCATTCGAATAGGAACTCGCATCCTTATTCCGGTTGACCGTTTTCACGAATGGTTAACGCAGGAATCCAAGGGAGGTGAAGCCAGTGAAGGAAAACACTAATTTACCTTTCCCTCTTACCATCTACCAGGCAGATTGCTGTGGCGATACAGAAGAAATGACAACTAAATATTATACCGCTACCAACAGGGCAAGGTACAAGTAAACCACAATCGTTTCTTAGGCTATACCAAGGATGCCGAAGGTAATCTTATCATCGACCCAGAACAAGCTGAAACAGTAAAGCGAATCTACCGTGAATACCTTGAAGGCTCTAGTATGGATAAGATTGCAGCCGGACTGGAAGCCGATGGATTACTCACTGGTGCAGGTGGAAAAAGGTGGCATACAAGCACCATAAATAAAATTCTTCAAAATGAAAAATATATGGGCGATGCACTTTTACAGAAAACCATCACAACGGATTTCCTTACCAAAACAAGAATAAAAAATAATGGTTCTGCCCCTCAATACTATGTTGAGAATGACCATGAAGCCATTATTCCAAAAGATATATTCCTATTGGTACAGGAAGAACTTGTAAGAAGACGTGGCATTAAGAAAGACCACAATGGCCGAGCCTGCTCCTACACTTCCAACCATATTTTTTCTAAGATGGTTATCTGTGGAAACTGCGAAGATTTCTTCCGAAGAATTCATTGGAATAACCACGGTTGCAAATCCATCGTATGGCGCTGTTCCAGCCGCCTTGACCGTTCACGAAGCACCATCCCTTGTACGACTAGAACTGTAAACGAAGAAGAATTAAAGAGCATTGTCATCCGGGCTATCAACGAAGTATTTGCTTCAAAAAAGGATTATTTGAAAGTACTGCAAAACCACATTGCACAGGTAGTCAAAGAATCTGCTGCCATTTCGGAAATTGAAATTGATAAGCATCTTCTGGAACTCCAGAAAGAACTCATCAACAAAGCCAACAACAAGGAAGAATACAATTCCATCGCAGAAGAAATCTTCCACTACCGTGAACTTAAGCAAAAGACTCTCACCGACGGTGCTACCCGCGATGACCAGGTTAACAGGCTCAAAGAACTCTATGATTTCATAAAATCACAATCCACTGAACTCACCGAATTTGACGAATCTCTGGTCAAAAGAATGGTCGAGAGAATCGTGGTATATGATGATAAAGTGTGCGTTGAGTTTAAGTCCGGAATGACGGTGGAGGTATAGTTTTCAAATATCAGAGGTGCTATAACTAAAGCACCTCTGAAACTAATTCTATTTTTACAAGTTTTATCTTTTCCTTTGGAGTAATAATATTTCTTTCATGTTGATAATATATATCTTTTCCACAACACTTCTTATATTTTATTCCACTTCCGCAAGGACATTTATCATTTCTTCCCGCAATGCTCTTATTCCTTCTCGTTTCAATTTTACTGTCTATTTCAAACATCTGCAAAAAAGGTAATCCAAGTTTGAGAAATTCATCCAATTTCTTAAACTTTTCGCTTTCCGGTCTATCATCATCTGAAGGCTCAATAATACATCGTTTGTCTTCCGGATGACTAACTAAACAAACTGCTTGAATCGTTTTTATTTCATCAATATGTTCAATCGCTGGTTTTCCCCAATAAAGATTCCCCTTAATATGAGAGCACGCAAGACTTTGCATTGATTCTCCACATATACTGCAATGTGACTTTGAAATAACATACTCACTACTCGCAAACACCTTATAAGGATACATGTTTTCATATTTCAATAGCAACTCCAATATAACTGGCAATTCCAGTCTGTCTTCCGCAAATTTTCCTATATACTGTATGTCATCTATACAGTCTTGTAACCTAGACCAAGAAGACTTATAACTACGCTCTTGTAACAGTGAAAAATACGACATCAGGTGGCAAAACAATAAAAAATAGCATTTAAAAACGTAATTTGAATTTGCCAATTTTTCATTATTTTCATTTTCAGCAATTGTGAAAATCTCTTCAAACGAGACATTGCATAACTCTAATTCTTTTTGGGGATTATCAAAATCATTCAAATATAATCTGTTTTTAACTTCATTCAACTGCTTACATATATAATTCACTTGCTGCAAATCAGCGCGTTCAATAAAATATCTCAGCATTATTTTCCTCACATATCATTTAAATCTATTTTTTCAAAAGATTCCTTAAATGCAACTGCATCACCTTTATAATGTAATGATTTTTCTTTTCCTTTTGATTTTACTATAAATGTTACATCTACTTGAGTTTCTTCCTTCTCACGTCCTTTACGCTTCTCCGCAATATAATTGCATACCATATTAATAGCAAACGGCAATAGTATATTAGATGCCACCCATATCACAGGCATCCATATATCAAAAGAGTGCAACGAACGCACACTAATATCTCCATCTGCCAATACATCATAAGTATGCTCCGCATCATTTAATCGACAATATTTGATAAAATCAATTGTCTCCTGTGCAAAATAATACTCTTTGTCTTGATATTTACTCGGAACAACAAGAAAATCTTTTGTTTCAAATTTCTCTTTTGTTTCATCTGAAGCATTACAAATATCAAAATATTCATTAAAATCAGCTTTAGTATCTTTTATAATCAAATCCATCTTAAAACCTCTCTATTTCTTTCCACTATCCATAAAATTAACACAATCCTCACATTTCAAGCTACACTCTTGCATCTCATATATGTTGGGATTTCTTTGGACTCCAATATATGGAATACCTTTATTATTGCAAAAATCTATTATTTCCTTTCTCTTTTCACTCTGCATACGATTTCCTAAATACACTCTAGTTATAGGAAAGAATTCCACATTACAATTATCACCATTCTTCTCACTTAACGGAAGAAGTAATCTCCATTCATTCTGAAATGCCCAATCAATACTTTTTCTTAATGCACCATTAAAATAAATATCCCATAAATATTCTTTATTCTTATTTCTATCTTTCCACTCTACCAATTCTTTTGTAATATTGGGACGCGTTTTACAATAGACCATTGGAAACAAATTGTAGAATAGGTCTTTATATTTTTCGTCATTTGGAAGTACAGTATATTCGATGCAAAAACCATTATGGCAATCTGCATATTTTCCCCACATTAATTGTGAATATGGCGTTGTTGCGAAACATGATATTCTAAATGTATTTCTCAATTCTTCCATATACTCTTGATATTCTTCCGAAATAATTTTCGAGACAACTTGTCCAATATCTTGATTTTCTGATAATCCTATTTCAATTTTATTTATGAAAATCTCATTAGACATCGATTCTATTTCAGAAGTTGGTGACACTGTAAAAATATGATCAAAATCCTTATTTTTCTCAACAGATTCTTGAATTGCTTTTAACAGCTCTATGCCAATATTTTCTATCGTTTTGCTTTCATCAACAGGTAATCCGCATCTTCTACAGTATTCTAAAAGACGATATTTATGGTAGTCATAATAGTCAATATTAATCTCAGAATCATAAACATCATCAAATAGACTCGGCGATTGCATGTACACTGTATTATTCTTTAATGCAATCATTGAATAATTCACTTTGCTTCCTTCTTTATCATTTTCTGCATTTGAAAAATATTTATATAACCTTAATGGCATATTTATTTTGGATCTATATAAAAACTCATCATATCCCATCTTTTCTACATCTTCCAAGGTCATAAATGCACCATTAATAACACAACACGTAGATGCTAATTGCGGTGCCAACTGTTGTATATTCATTATTAATTCCGATAAATCCATCTTTCTTCACCTCGCATCCAATCCACAGTCTCAGATACCCACTATCCAATCAGCCTACCCGACCATCAATTCTAGCGACATATCCATCCTGCAAAACAAAAATCCGAGCCTTTTCATCAGTTAGGCTTTTCATCCTAACCTCCGAAAAAGCCCGGAAATAAGCCATTTTCTTATTTTTACTTATCTTTCCTTGACATCAAAATCACTGTCTCCACATGCACCGTATGAGGGAACTGATCCACCGCGCGCACCTTCGCAAGCTCGTAGCCTTTCTCGCGCAGGAACTTCACATCCCTTGCGAGTGTTGCGCTGTCGCAGCTGACATACACAACACGCTCCGGCTGCATGTCAACAATCGTCTGAAGCAACGATTCCTCGCAGCCTTTGCGCGGCGGATCGACAACAATCACATCTGCGTGTGCTTTCTCACCATTGTGCGTCTTCGCATATTCTTTATAATAATCCGGCAGAACTTCCTCGGCTTTTCCGACATAAAATTCTGCATTTTTAATTCCGTTAATCTTAGCATTATTTTTCGCATCATCAATCGCCTGCGGCACGATCTCCACACCGTACACCTGCTTTGCCTTCTGAGCAAGAAACAGGGAAATTGTTCCGATTCCGCAGTACAGATCCCACACCGTTTCCTCACCGGTCAGGTCTGCATAATCCAACGCCAGCTCATATAATTTCTTTGTCTGCACCGGATTCACCTGATAAAATGACAGTGGTGAAATCTGATACTTTACATTTCCGATATAGTCTGTGATAAATGTCTGTCCCCACAGAAGTTTAATCTTATCTCCCATAATAACATTCGTCTTTGCACGATTCACATTAACAGTAATGCTTGTCATTCCCGGAATTTTTCGCAGACGCTCCACAAGAACTTCTGCGTGCGGCAGTTCTTCTCCATTTAAGATCAGACAGACCATGATCTCATCGGTTGTGAAGCCGTAACGAATCAGCACATGGCGCACAAGACCGGTATGCTTTTCTTCATTATAAGATAGAATCTTGTATTCTTCCATAAACGCAAGAATACACTCCAGAATCTCTTTATTTACCGGAACACCAAGAATGCAGTCTGTATTTGAAATAATATTGTGCGTTCTTCCGGCATAAAATCCTGCAATCACATGTCCTTCTTTATCTGTGCCGATTGGGAACTGTGCCTTATTCCTGTAACAGAACGGCTGATAGTCCGCTGCACCTGCCTTTTCAGTATCCGCAGCAGCCGCAACTTCTGCGGTTTCGCCGCGTTCCATCCCAACAACCGGCTCCATGATCTCATCTAAAAGCTCCGCTGGCACACCACCGATCCGTTCCAGATTGCCGCACACTTTTCCCTCTTTAAATGCAAGCTGCGCCGAATATTTCATTTCCTGAATCTGACAGCCACCACATTTTCTCGCCATCGGACATGCCGGTGTCTTCACTCTCGCCTCGGACGACGTCAGGATCTTCTGTAATCTCGCATAGCCATAGTGCTTCTTCGCTTTCATGACTTTCGCTTCGATCACATCTCCGATCATGGCATCTTTAATAAAGAGGGTATAGCCATCAACTTTGCCTATGCCCTCTCCATTTACGCCGATATCTTCAATTGTAACTGTTACAACATTGTTTTTTTGCATATCTTTCTCCACTTAAATTGAATCTTATCGCTGCATCTTTGTAATTTTATTTTCCTACACAATCGTCTTTCTCAGATTGGATTCAAATAATCGGTTGTATCCAAGCCAGTCATTGTTCTTCTTGTCTTTGAAAAGTTCCGTCAGTGTCTGCATCTTCGCATCGGTTGCATCTGCGAAATTCAGTGCCAGTGCCTCTGCCAGCGCAGGTTTCTTCGGTGAACCATACTCTAATTCTCCATGATGCGCAACGATACAGTGCTTTAATTCACTTGCCAGCTGCTCCGGGAATCCCGGAATACTTCTGACTGCATCAGAGATCATCTCCACACCGATCACGATATGTCCAAGCAGCTGTCCATCATCTGTATAATCATTTGTCGGGAACGGTGACAATTCTTTTGTCTTTCCGATATCGTGACAAATGGCTGCAGCATATAGCAGATCTTTGTTGAGAATCGGATATGCACTCACCATATATTCGCACATTTTCACGACGCTTAATGTATGTTCCAGAAGTCCTCCGGCAAATCCATGATGAACGGTCTTTGCTGCAGAATGTCCGACAAATGTCTTGATAAATGTTTCATCATTTACAAAATAATACTCAACCGCCTGACGCAGATAGTCATTATCGATCTTCTTCACATATCCGATCAGTTCTTCAAACATACTGTCTGTGCTTTTCTCGGTTGTCGGCATGTAGTCTGCTGCCACATACTCATCTTCATACGCCTTACGGATCTGACGGATATTGAGCTGCAGATTGTTATTATAACTGATCACATCACCAAATACTTCGATAAAATCCATCTCATCATAGTCTGCGATTCCATTAGAATTCGGATCCCAGACCTTTCCGTCCAGTGTTCCTGTCTTATCCTGCAGGATCAGATTGTCATATGGCTTCCCGTTTCTTGTCTCTGCGCTTCTTTTTCCTTTGCACAGATAAATATTTCGGATGGTTTCGCCTTCTACTAATGTGTTGATATATCTCATATTTTATAGCCTCTTTCTATTATTTATTTCCCACTGTAGCATTAAAATGCACAGCAACATACTGATCTTTCGCACCGCGTCTGTAACCTTTGATCAACAAATGTGTGCCTTCTTTTTCTTCCATCAAAAGTTCATGATACTGTTCAAAATTCTCTATATCTGTTCCTCCTATCGCAGTCAGCACATCCCCGCTCTGGATACCGGCGCGCATCGCCGGAGAATCTGCTTCTACTTTATCTACATAGATTCCTCTTGGAATCCTGCGATCTTCCGCTATGTTCTCGGACACATCCGTTGCATGGATTCCGATGTACGGAACGCTCTCTCCGTTCGCCAGAAACTGCATAACATCTTTGATGTCTGAAATCGCATATGCATGCATCAGTTCTTCTTTCGCATCTTCGCCTGCCGCATCACAGATAATTCCAATCACTTCTCCCTGCCGGTTAAACATAATACCGCTGCCTCCGGTAAATCCGGCAAGCTCTGCTCCCAGAATATGATATGTACCATCAGCCCACTCTGCTTTCTCGGTACTGGATCTCAGCACACCATATCCCACTGCATCGCCCTGCCCGAAAAGCATACCAAGCAACACGGTGGTGTCACCCTTCTTCACCTCATAGGAACTGCCAAGCGCTGCAAGCCGGATACTCTTTGCCGTCTTTTCTTCCAGCTGTGATTCCTTCACTGCGTAAATCGTCAGTTCTAGGTTCGCATCGCTCTTCTTCTCTGTAACCCGATACTTTTTTCCATCACAGAATGTTGCCTGGATCTGCTGTGTTTCTCCCACTTCCATCGTCGGTCCCAGGATCAGA
This sequence comes from Dorea sp. AM13-35, assembly GCF_003473885.1. Lineage (NCBI taxonomy): Bacteria > Bacillati > Bacillota > Clostridia > Lachnospirales > Lachnospiraceae > Dorea > Dorea sp. AM13-35. The sequence continues at coordinate 43,415 of NZ_QUCZ01000010.1, read as the reverse complement.
AGTTCCTGCCCGTTGTCTGCAATCAGGACACCGGATACCGACTGACTCTCACTGACAAACTCTTTATTGCCAATCGTTGCACCCGTCAGTACAAGAAGCGATACTACACTTCTCTTTCCTTTCTTCGCAACATCACTTAATGACTTCACAGACTTGCTGTAATTATCTTTCTTCTGTCCGTTTCCATCTTTCCCGAATCTGTCTGCTTCATTTTCTGCAGTCTGCTTCGTGTCTCTTGGAATCATCACTTCATCCGGATTGCCGGATATTCTGCTCTCTACCCATGGTTTGAACACACTAAAAGTAAAGCAGGCAACCAGTCCGATAAAAATTCCCACGCCTATCTTACGCAGGATTCTCTTCTTCCGCTTTCCTGTGCCACCCACTTCATCTTTGATGACTTCCTGTAAAAAAGAATACTCCGGAGTCTCGTTCATTTCTGATTCTTCTTGCTGTCTTTTTTGCTCATCCATAGGTCCTCGCGTCTCCTTCGCAATCCTTTTTCTAGTATAGCGTATCACCTGCAAATGTTCAATATTTATCCTTTTCTTTATCCTGCAAATAAGGTAGAATATATCCAGGTGAGAATTATGAATAAGAAAACATTAGCAAAACTGGAATATAACAAAATTATCGAACAATTAATAGAACATGCCTCTTCTTTCAGTGGAAAAGAACTGTGCAGAAGACTGAAACCGATGACAGACATTTCTGCCATCAGGAGCGCGCAGGATGAGACTGCGGCCGCTTTTACAAGGATCGTGAAGAAGGGACGCCCGTCTTTTAGCGGCTGCAATCCGGTCAACGATTCCATCCGCCGACTAGAGATCGGCGGAGTGCTCGGAAGCGGAGAACTTCTCCGCATCTGCAAATTATTAGAGACTGCCGGTCGTGCAAGAGCTTATGGCAGACATGACAATGCCGATGAGATGGAAGATTGTCTGGACGGCTATTTTGAACAGCTCAATCCGGTAACCATTCTGGTAAATGAGATCCGCCGCTGCGTTATCGACGAGGATGAAATCAGTGACGATGCCAGTCCGGGATTAAAACATGTCCGCCGGGCAATGAACCAGATCAATGACAAAGTACACGCCACTCTTTCCAATATGGTAAATGGATCTCTCCGCACTTATTTACAGGATCCGATCATTACGATGCGTGGCGACCGCTATTGCATCCCGGTCAAAGCCGAGTACCGCAGCCAGGTTTCCGGTATGATCCACGATCAGTCTGCAACCGGTTCTACACTTTTCATTGAACCGATGGCTGTCGTAAAACTGAATAACGATTTAAAAGAATTATATGGGCAGGAGCAGGAAGAGATTCAGAAGGTTCTGGCACGTCTGAGTGCAGACTCTGCCGAATATACAACGGAAATCCACACCTGTTATACAATCCTGCGTCAGCTTGATTTTATTTTCGCAAAGGGTGCACTTGCACTTGATATGAATGCGAGCCAGCCGATTTTTAACACGGAAGGAAGAATCCACATCCGGGAAGGAAGACATCCCCTTTTAGATAAGAAAAATGTCGTTCCGATCACGCTTACATTGGGGGATACATTTGATCTCCTCATTGTCACCGGACCGAATACCGGTGGTAAGACGGTTTCGCTTAAGACCGTTGGACTTTTTACTCTGATGGGACAGGCAGGGCTTCACATTCCGGCACTGGACCGTTCCGAGCTTGCCGTATTTCACGATGTATATGCCGATATCGGAGACGAGCAGAGCATTGAGCAGAGCCTCAGTACATTCTCTTCTCATATGACGAATATCGTTTCCTTTTTGAAACAGGTAGACGAACACTCTCTCGTTCTTTTTGATGAGCTGGGTGCCGGAACTGATCCGACCGAAGGTGCAGCACTTGCGACTTCTATTTTGAATCATCTTCACAGCCGCGGCATCCGCACGATGGCAACAACGCATTACAGCGAACTGAAAGTCTATGCACTGTCTACGCCGGGCGTGGAAAATGCGTCCTGTGAGTTCGACGTTGAGACGCTCCGCCCGACTTACCGGCTTCTGATCGGCATTCCTGGAAAGAGTAACGCTTTTGCTATCGCTTCCAGACTGGGGATTCCGGATTACATCATCGAAGATGCGAAGACACATCTGACAGAACAGGATGAATCTTTCGAGGACATTCTGACAGATCTGGAAACGAGCCGTAAGACATTGGACAAAGAGCGCGAGACGATCGCTGCTTACAAGCGTGAGATCGAACGTCTGAAAATGGAAACCTCCCAGAAACAGGAGAAGTTAGAAGCCCAGAGAGACCGTATTTTACGTGAGGCAAATGAAAAAGCACATGCTATTCTGGAAGATGCCAAAGAGACTGCCGATGAGACAATGCGAAATTTCCACAAATTCGGCAAGGCGAATTTTTCTGCCGCCGAGATGGAGAAAGAACGTGAACGTCTCCGCAAGAAGATGGCGAAAACCCGTTCCGGCATGACACCAGAACCAGCGAAACCGAAGAAACAATACAAACCGTCAGATTTCAAACTTGGCGAATCGGTTAAGGTTCTGAGCATGAATCTTACCGGTTCGGTTGTATCTCTTCCGGATGCAAAGGGCAATCTGGATGTACAGATGGGAATTTTACGCTCCAAAGTAAACATTTCCGATTTGGAGATCATCGACGAGAAGCCGAACTATCTTCAAAAGACAGCGAAGCGTACCGGCAAAGGCAAGATCAAGATGAACAAATCACTTACCGTTGCTACTGAGATCAATTTACTCGGTAAGACAGTCGATGAAGCGGTCGCTGAACTGGACAAATATCTGGATGACGCGAGCCTTGCACATTTAAGCTCTGTCCGCATTGTCCACGGAAAAGGAACCGGTGCACTGCGCCAGGGCATCCACAAATACCTGAAGCGCCAAAAACATGTAAAATCCTTCCGGCTCGGTGCTTTCGGAGAAGGTGACGCCGGAGTTACAATCGCAGAACTCAGATAGAACACTGCGAACGAAGGGAGACTATTTTATATGGTAAATAAACAGAAAATTTTAATCGTAGACGATGATGAAAATATCGCCGAACTGATTTCCTTATATTTAACAAAAGAATGTTTTGACACGATGATGGTCCATGACGGTGAAGAAGCACTTGTCGCATTTGACACTTACCAGCCGAATCTGATGCTTCTGGATCTCATGCTTCCGGGCATTGACGGCTATCAGGTCTGCCGTGAGATCCGTGCAAGATCGAACACACCGATCATTATGCTGTCTGCCAAAGGCGAGGTTTTTGACAAAGTACTTGGGCTGGAAATGGGCGCTGATGATTATATTATGAAACCATTTGATTCCAAAGAAATGGTTGCCCGTGTAAAAGCTGTTCTCCGTCGCTACCAACCGGGGCAGAAGATGGAATCTCCGGTGGAAGACAAAAGTAAGCGTGTCGAATATCCGGGCATTTCCATTAACCTTACCAACTATTCGGTTATTGTGGATGGTCAGACTGTCGATATGCCGCCAAAGGAACTGGAACTTCTCTATTTCCTTGCTGCTTCTCCGAATCAGGTGTTCACAAGAGAGCAGCTTCTGGATCAGATCTGGGGATATGAATACATTGGCGATACCCGTACAGTAGACGTACATATCAAACGTCTCCGCGAGAAGATCAAAGATCATGCTACATGGGGACTTGCTACCGTCTGGGGTATTGGTTACAAATTTGAAGTAAAATAAGAAATAAACCACAGAGGCACTACATGAAAAGTACATTATATTTGAAATTTGTTATTGTATATATCATTTTCGGTTTCCTGAGCCTTTTTACGATCGCAACACTCGGCTCTGGCTTAGTCAGTGATCCGCTGACAGCCAGCACCGGTTCTTCCGTTCATCAGGAAGCGAATATCATTGCAACGAATTACCTGCCGCAATATTTTTATGGAAATATTACGCTCAACGATGTTCATCTGCAACTGTCCGGTATCGAATCGCATCTGAATGCTGCATGCTGGTTTGTTGACCGCAACGGCAAAGTGCTGACCTCGGCATCCTCCGGTGATTTTCCTTCCGCTCCGACCAGAATTGCGAACTTTGATCCGGCAGAAATTGGCAATAACCAATATGAGGTCAGTGATTACCACGGTTACTTTAATGAAGATGTACTCACGGTCATTGCACCAGTGAACAGTAACTATACTTCTCAGGGATATTTGATCATCCACAAAGACTTGAGCAGTGTTTCCGAGACACAGCATTATCTTCTGAATGCAGCTTATACGTGCTTTCTCGTCATCTACATTCTGTCCTTTATGATTCTGCTGGCGTTCCAGTTTTTCGTTTACCGGCCGCTCAGCAAGATCACGGAAGCCGCCAAGCAGTATGCTTCCGGCAATCTGGATTACGAGATACCTGTCAACACCGAAGACGAGATGGGATACCTTTCCGCATCCCTCAACTATATGTCTTCCCAGCTTCGGGATATGGAAGACTACCAGAAGAAATTTGTTGCAAATGTCTCCCATGATTTTCGTTCTCCGCTGACCTCCATCAAAGGCTATGTGGAAGCGATGGCAGATGGTACGATCCCGCCGGAATTACAGGGAAAATATCTGAAAATCATTTTATTTGAGACAGAACGTCTGACGGATCTGACACACGATCTTCTGACATTGAATGAATTTGATACGGAACATCTTCTGTTAGATAAAGTGTCATTCGATATTCATGAGATAATCAAAAACGTAGCCGCATCCTTTGAAGGGCGCTGCACCCAGAAGAAGATTTCGATTGAACTTCTTTTCGCAACCAAACATCTCTATATCTTTGCAGACAAGAGGAAGATCCAGCAGGTTCTTTATAATCTGATCGATAATGCGATCAAATTCAGTGATCAGGATTCTTCCATTACGATCGAGACAACCGAGCGTGGCGATAAAGTTTACACGTCTGTCAAAGATTACGGTATCGGTATTCCGCGAAATGCACTGAATAAGATCTGGGAACGTTTTTACAAAACTGATCTTTCCCGTGGCAAAGATAAGAAAGGAACCGGACTCGGTCTTGCCATCGTCAAAGAAGCCATACAGGCTCACGGAGAAAATATCAACGTTATCAGCACAGAAGGTGTTGGAACAGAATTTATCTTCTCCCTGCCGAAATCATCTGAAACGAGCAAATAGCAGAGAAACTGACTTATAAAAACAAGTCAATTTCTCTGCTATTTGTGCCACTCATATCTGTATTCTCCTATATTCTATGTTTAGAAACATGTAAATGCTCCGTCGATCACGAAATCAGATCCGGTTGTAAATGTGCTTGTATCGCCTGCCAGATACACACAGATGGATTCTAATTCTTCCGGTTTACCCATTCTTCCAAGCGGTGCCATCTCGTTCCATTTCTCGATCAGCGGAATCAGTGTCGGAGAGTTCAGTGTCAGTTCTGTGCCGATATATCCAGGGCTGATACAGTTCACACGCACACCACGTTTAGCCCACTCGATCGCGAGAGATTTTGTCAACTGGATCACACCTGCTTTAGATGCATTATATGCACACTGTGGCTGTGGGACATTAACAATATGTGCAGACATGGATGCAGTATTTATGATAGATCCGCCGCCGTGAGCCAGCATATATTTTCCTGCTGCGATATCTGTTAAGAAAATACCGTTCAGGTTGATGTTAATAACCTTTGACCACTGCTCATAAGTCATCTCTTCTGCCGGAGCGTTGATGCAGATACCTGCGTTGTTATGACAGAAATCCAGTCCACCAAGTTCCTTTACAACTGTCTCTACCATCTCGTCAACCTGCTCTTTGTTCGTGCAGTCTGTCTGGATCGCAATGACTTTTCTTCCTGTCTTCTCAGCCAGTTCTGCCGCTGTCTTCTTTGCTTCCTCGATATCAAGGTCAACGATTGCCACATCAGCTCCTGCCTCTGCAAATGCAGTTGCGGTACATTTACCAATTCCTCTTGCTGCTCCTGTTACAAAACCTTTCTTTCCATCCAGTCTCATTTTCTCAATAATTCCCATGATGATTCCTCCTAATTTATAGTGTGTTTTTACGTTTTGAATCATTTTATAATTTTATTTTATAAAATCATTTTATATAATGTATTTACATAATAGCCTATTTAAAGAAAATATACAATACTGTAAACTTCACAATCTTTTACCCTCGAATTTGTGAAACACTTACAATCTCAATCTGTCTCTGGACGATTGTACTTTTATTATGTATACTTATCTTATATCTTTTTATTAATTGATTTTGTAAAATAGCTGCGTAGCTGCGAAAGAACACATTTATGTGTATTTTGCGAATTGCTGGGGTAAAAGGTTTTAAACAGTTGCAGATGAATAGGGGACTAGATTATGGATTTTTTCACACTTACAGATATAAAATTAAAGAATTTGTCGGACGTGTACTCATTTATTTACCAGCATCCGTCCTGCCCGAAGCAGATGATCGCAAATGAGCTTGGCATCAGCCTGCCAACGGTATCACAGCATCTGAATACACTTCTGGATGCTTCTCTTATTAAGACATGCGGAAGGCTGGATTCCACGGTCGGACGCCGTGCGGTTGCCTATCAGGTAGAAGCGCTTGCGCGTATTGCGATCGGGATCGAACTACTGCCGCACCGGGCGACGATTGTTGCACTTAATTTATATGGAAAGGTGATTGCACGCGAGAAGATTTCTCTGGATTTTGCACCGACAGATGATTATTTCATTTCTCTGAAGAATACCGTGCGGAACTTTATGAATACCAATCACTACAAAGAAGACACGGTGCTTGGCATTGGGCTTGGTGTACAGGGACTGATTTCCCCGGACGGGAAAAGCTTTACTTACGGCGAAATTTTGAACAGTACCGGGTTACGTCTGGATACTTTTGCAAATGCATTCCGTTTCCCATGTAAGCTGATCCATGATGCGGAATGTGCCTGCTACAGCGAGCTGTGGGAGCAGCGCGACCTGAGCGATGCCATCTACATTTCTCTTGGGCAGCATCTGGGCGGCGCCGTGCTGATTGACGGAAAACTGCAGGTTGGCGCCACAGGAAAAAGTGGTACTTTCGAGCATATGACACTCGTTCCGGATGGACTTACCTGTTACTGTGGCAAGAAAGGCTGCGCCGAATGTTACTGTTCCGGACATGCTCTGTTAGGCTCCGATGCCGACGACATTCACCAGGAACTGGATAACTTTTTTGAGAAAAAAGCAGCCGGGGATACCGACTGCCTGACTCGTCTGGATCATTATCTCTCCGACGTTGCCGTGCTGATCAACAACCTGCATATGGTACTGGAAACGCCGGTTATTCTGGGCGGACACATTGCATCTTATTTCACCGATGAAGACCTTGACCTGATCCGCAAAAAGGTAGCCGCACGCTCCACATTTGACAGCAATGTTACTTACATTCTCTCCGGCAAATGCAAAAAAGACGCCGTAGCAATCGGCGCCGCAGTTCCATATATTCAGAGTTTCACCGAGCAGTTTGTCGCTCATTTGAGGCAGGATATTTAAGTGGACTCCCGATAGACGGTTAGTCCGCATACTTATGATTACAAAAGTAACCGCTTAGTTTGTCAGACTGGGGCGGTTATTTTTGTGGTTTATGATTATCCTTGCCGAATGTGTATCCAGCACAAAAGCAGGTGATGCCAAAGCTCACAACTGCAACTATTTTATATGATTAACTATATACAGCAAAAACGGCGTTAAATATCCAAGAAGCATGAAAGCTCCCCCTCCTATGAAGAATCCGATTCCTCCTGTTATAAGTGCTATACAAAAAAGTATTAATCCCGGTTTTAACATATACACGTACCTCCGATTCTTCTTCATACCTTAGTTTCCCCAGCGCATACTCCGCTTATAACCTCTACATATATAGTAACCACAAAACTTCCCATTTTGTGACATAAAATGGGAAGTTTTGTGATTTTTGTGCATTTTATATAATTATGGAAATGTGCTGTTTCTTGCCAGGTTAATCCCAGCAAGGATCAAAAGCACTGCTAACGTGATAACCAATTAAATTATAAATATAGCACATTTTTATTTCAGATGATTTCCCAAATACACAATTGACGGTGCCAAGAAACCAATAATTGCGCCTCCCATCAATGCTGCATCTGTTAATTCTCCACCCGGGAGTCCTACTACAAGCATTCCAATACCAGCAGTAAAAATCGATACCACTAGCAATAACCATCCTTTCATTTTCTTCACCTCTTTATTTTTGAACTACCTTTTTATATGCTTCATCTCCACTTCTGCATACCAATTTCGGAGCAAAACTAATTGACGCACCTCCTCCGAACGATACTGACGGAGTTGGCGCAGCTGATACAACTATATGACCATAATTTGACGCAATACCTACCTGTGTTACCTTTTTTCCAATACTCCATGATGTTGTAATGCTGCCAGCCATAGCTACATTTTTATATCTTTTTTTATCTGTATCCCAGTTTTTTCCCATTGTAATTCGTGTAAATACACCTCTTCCAGCATCTTTAGTTTTTACAATTGCATTCTGAGAAGTTACCCCCTGGTCTTTATGTCCGTATTTATAATATTTAACCGTAGCACTTGAAGAATCCTTTGTAAAATTTTCACTGGTTGTCGTAGCCGCAATATCTGTTACTAATGCCGCTGGTTCCTTGCTCCATGACCATGTCATTTTTGTTTTTAAATCCGTTTGATCTTTTTTAGGTGTAAATTTTAAACAGCTTATCGTATACGTCACTTTTCCATAGTGTTCTTTTCCTTTCAATGGTTTTTTCAGTGCTATAATATCCGCTTCTGTAAACCCATTATTTTTCAATTCAACATTTGATGCTTTTTGAGCCGCTTTAAGCATATCGTATTCTGATACTTCTCTTGTATATGTATTTGCAGCAGCTTTAGCCGCGCTAAATACAATATCTTCATCAGATTCATTGTCACATATTTCGTTATCGTTTTCAAGCACTTCTTGATTATCTGATTCCTGTGCATATACCGTTGTGGAATTTACAGATGCTCCAAACACTAATGCCCCTGTCAATACGCCAATTAATGCTAACGATACAATTCTTTTCTTCATAACATTTTCTCCTTTTGTCTTTATTTTTCGGATCCGTTTTTGTTTTGTTTACAGTATCATTATTTTTTTAATTTGTCAATAAATTATTATTTTATATTTTTATTACTTTTTACCTATAGACTTAATTTCTCTTTTGCGTTATAGTATGAACAGGCAACAACTTAGGAGGACGACATGATGAAAAAATTTAAAAAGCAAAAGCTTACTAAAAAGCAACTGGAAATCATGAAGATCTTATGGAACAGTCCAACCCCTATGATTGCCTCTGATATTGAAAAGAGTAATCCTTCTTTGAACATCAATACCATACAGGCTTGTCTGCGGGCACTGATGAAAGCAGAATATATCAAAGTCGCAGATATTGTATATAGCGGAACCGTATTGACACGAAGCTATACACCATGTGTTTCAAAAGAAGAATATTTCAATGAATCATTCAGAGACATTGTTGGATCTTCCCCCTTCGCTCTCTTCGCTTCATTGATAGACGCGGAGACGGACGCCGAAGAATTAGAGCAATTAGAACAGTTAATTGCTAAGAAAAAAGAAGAACTGAAAAAGGAGCAATAAGCAATTTATGGAACTTTCTCTCGGACCATTTCTTACTTGTCTGACGACAAGTATGATTTTAACCGTGTATTTTTATTATGTTTTATATAGGAAAAAGACATTTTTTGCACAGGGAAAACGCTTTGTATTTATTGGAATCATATTGATTCTTCTGCGCATGGCAGTTCCCTTGAATTTTCCTTTTACTTACACACTTCGATCAGAACATATTTTGCCAACGTTAATCGGATTTCTATATGATACCACACCATTTCATGGATGGAGTATTTTAGATATCCTATATCGCATTGTTTTTATTGGTGCTGTTATTCAATTAATCCGGCTATTGATCAGCAAGATAAGATTGAATAACTATATAAAGGGATTTGAAGTAAAAGACACTGCCGAGTATCATCACTTATATGAACTGGCATCGCACTATACAACTGACAATATCCGCATTGCCGTGCTGCCGGATACTATTTCTCCGGCTATTACCGGACTTTGCACACCAACATTACTATTACCGGATATTTCTTTTACCGACACAGAACTGGAATATGTTTTCAAACACGAACTCATGCATTATAAAAAACATGATCTATGGATCACGTTACTGGTAGATGTCGTCTGCTGTATTCACTGGTGGAATCCATTGATCTATCTTCTAAAAAAAGAGTATACACTCTTTATGGAAGTTTCCAACGATCAGGCAATCCTGCAGAACAGCAGCCGAAAAGAACATATCCAATATGCCAATTTAATTGTGTCCACTGCAAAGACTGTACATTACAGGCAATGTGCACACCATGCATTATCCATGAACTTTGTTGGAAAGAGTCCATCTAATTTGCGAACACGAATCAAATTTATCACAACAGATTTTACTGATGAAAAACGAAAAAATATATCCCGAATTTTTCAGTCAGCATTTATCACTATATTGTTGATATTTTCTTTTGTATTCGTGACAGAGTTAGTTTTCCCAGATCCCGAAGGCGTTATGGCTATCACTTCAGAAAATGCTTACTTCATCCATCCCAAACATTCTTCAAATTATGATTTATATGTAGATGGAAAATATTTAACAACTTTAGATCATATCCCTGAGGAAATGACCGATTTTCAGATAAAGGAGCAATAAATATATGAAAAAAAGAGTCAAATTAATTCCAGTTTATCTATTAGTATTTAGCTTATTTGCACCATGTACTACGCAGGCTTCCACAAATATTACTCATTCCACTTATACGGCAACGCCTCAGAAAATCTCTATCTCTCCAAGACGTGGTGATGTTATCGAGTGGAGATATAAAACAGTAAATGGTGTTCTGTACAAGCGGAAATACAATAAAACGACTCATAAATGGATTGGCAAGTGGGTTAAGGCTTAGTAACTTCAATTCATCCTATTTTCAAAGACAGCTCCCCGATACACTACTGTACCGGGGAGCTGTTTAAAATTGCTTATTCATTTTATTTACTCATACCGCCGTCAAGTACTACGATCTGATTTGCTGCTACTCCGTAACCAAGCATTTTCTGATATGCTTCTGCTACGTCTTCGCCTTGTCCATCTCCGACAAGTACGAATACAGAGGTCTTTCCGGCTTTCTGCACTTCTTCTTTCAATGCACTTCCGTCATTTTCTTTTACAGATGCTGACACAGCTCCGTCGATATGACCTGCATCGTAATCTGCTTTTACACGAACATCCAGTACGTTACAGATCTTGATCTCTCCTGTCATTGCTGTTGTAAGTTGACTCTTTGTCATAGTCTGCACTGCTTCTCCTGTTTTCAATGTTCCCATTCCGATAAGATACTGTGGCGCTTCATATGGATTCTTTGCCATGGATGACCATTCCGGATCCATAGACCACTGTCCGCTTTCCAAGATATAGATGTCATCATTGTTGATTCCCATCAGACTTCTTGCGACTTTTACTCCAATTTGTGCAATTTCGCCACCATAATAGCAGATAAATACATGTTTTTTACCGTTTTCATTGGACAAGCCCACTTTCTTCAGATTCTCTACACATTGATCAGCTGCAAGGTAATCGTATTCATCAGACATCATCGGGGCACCAAGTGCGCTGATCACATGTGCTTTTGTATAAGAACCCATGTCCAGTCCGCTCTTATCTATGTTCTGGCGCACGTCGATCAATTCGTATTCGCTGTTACCGGATGCAAGTGACGTAAGTACATCTTTCGCTGTAACATACTGATATGCGCTGGATTTTACAGTAACCTGACACTCTTTTTTCTGGTCTTCTCCAGATACACTGATCACTGCTTTTCCTTCTCCTACCGGTGTGATCACACCATTTTCTACAGTTGCAACTGCTTCATCGGAAGACTCCCATGTCAGCTTGTCTGTATCGATTCCACTTGCTGTTACTGTCGCTGTATAGCCATCTTTTACATACAATGTCACTTCAGATTTATCAATTTTTAATTCCGTTTTCTCGTCAATCGGCGGTTTCGACTCATCCGGTTTTGATGGCTTCTTCACCAGTTTCTTTGTCTTAAATGTCTTTGCCTTACTATATTTGCTGTACTTCTTGCCATTCAGACTGCGTACTTTTACAGAATACTTTGTATTTCCTTTCAGATTCTTTAATGTGACCGCTGTCTTTCTGGTTGTCACTTTCTTCCAGCTCTTTTTGCCCTTTGCTTTGTAAGCAACGCGGTATTTCTTCGCATTTTTTGCTTTCTTCCATTTTACTTTCACGGTTGCTGTCTTCGTGTTGCTGGTGCTCTTGTAGACTTTCACTGTCTTAGCCTTTACTGCTGCCGGTTTCTTCGCTGCTGCCTCACTGACATTTGGCAATAACATAGACATTGCTACTGCTATCATCAATCCAAACATCAGCACTCGTTTTGCTTGATTTTTCAATACTTTTTCCTTCCTTTCCTTCTGATTATAATGCTATTTTGCGCCAATAGTTCTTAGCTCCATTCTACAGAAGGTGTGGTTGGAAAACAAATTCGAAATTAATATAAGTATTATAGATAACTTATATAAAAAAAGTGTCGCAGTAACGATTTTTTTAATCGATACTACGACACTATCTTTTCTAAAACATCTATTGTATCCGAAAGAAGCTGCCAGTGGCAGGTTCTGTGGGTGCTTCTTCACTTTATTTACTCATACCACCATCACAGCAGTCCTGTTTTCTCTTGAAATTCTTCCAGGGAGTCCGCTCTCGCGGCGACTTTCAACCAGCTTGTTAAAACCTGCAAATCTTTTTCTGATTCAATCCGGGTTTGAAGTGCTTCCGGTATATCGCCAAACTCCTGTAAGAGTTCCAGTAGAGAATCACGTATTCCAACAGCTTTGCCTTCACGCAGTCCAGCAGCTTTGCCTTTCTGTATTCCAGCCGCTTCGCCATCTGCATATTCTTCCATGCGTATTAACCTTTCCCGCTTTTCCCATGTGTAATCCAGATGTGTCATTTTCTTTACTTCTTCCTTTCTTCTCCTGAAAAAATCTTCCAATATATGATGATCTATACAATCATGTATCGCACTGTCAACTGCCTCTTCCAGATTCATTTGCTGTCTTTGATTTTCTCTTACTTTTTCCACAAAGTATGTATATCCCTCCAGCACTGTTGATTTCTTTTTCAACTTCTGATTATTTTCCGGATTGATATTATAAACCTTGCAGATGATCTCTATCTGTGGTTCCTGTGCTTTGTGGTAAAAAGAATCCGACAATCTCATTTCTTCGTATTCTGGTTTCTTTTGCATCCCATTATAAAATACAATAAAGTGCGGTGTCGGTATCTGTATTTGCCTTCTGCTGAATAAATCTTTGTCATTATCTTTCAACCAGTCTTCCAGCGCATTTTCTTTGCTTTCCATTAACATGGAAAACACATCGCTTTTGTACTCTCTGTTTTTTCTCATGAATTTCTCCCTTCTTTGATTATGAGTCCTTCACAAGAAATTTGTGCGGTCTTTTAAGTACCTCAAGGACTCCTGCTGCTATTAGTGAAATTTAAAAGCATGAATTCCTTTCAGATACTTTAGATATGAATAAGACACGCTTCAAAAGCGCAAAAGAAAAAGATGCTTTTATAGGAGTTTAGCACTATCAAAGCATCTTTTCAACTTATTTCACAACTTTTGTATGCAAATTTTATTATCAAAAAGAATGAATATATCATTCGTTCGGCAACCCCATCCGTCTCATTTCAGATTTTGCGGATCCCGTCCAAACGCTTTATAATATACAAATTTCTGCTGATTTTGTTTCACATATTCTTTTAATGTTTCAACTACACCACTCTCGACATCCATGTCCAATGTCTTTTGAACTGCCACATCATCTTTTCCATATATTTGTTCCAAGTCTTTCCGGTAATAGCCTCCACCTCTTGGACAGATAATTTTCTCCACTTTATAGCCATCTTTTGTTTCTTTCAGATATGCAACCGCTCTGTTTCCATCCGCATCTGACTCGTATAATGTCTTACCTGAAGTCACAAAGCCATACCAGTAAAATGTACCAATTATTTTAACCGTATCACCCTGCTTTTTTATACCTGTAATTTGAATAATCGGAAGCACCAATTCATATTGCTTTTCAGGCAATGTAGATTCTATATTCTTTCCATGATATACACTTCCTGCATATACTTTTGGATTTTCGTAAAAGCAGTTAATCAATGCCTGTTTCACTGAATTTTTATCCTCTACATAATATTTTGGATAGTTTTTCTCCTCTGCATCAGATTCTATAGCAAAAACATAAAGTTTATCTTTTGTTATTTTTTTTGTATTCTGGTTTTGTCGATATATATACATCTGATACTTTGATGTACCGGCATTCTTTTTCAATACCAGGCAAGAGTTCTGTATTCCCCCATTTTTTACTTTCGTTCTCAAACATTTTTCACTGTAAATCTTTCCTTCAAATATTTTTTCTGCATTTGAAAATTGCTCCCAGGTTGTTTTATATCTTTGTGATTTCTTTCTTTGTTTTTCCAGATTTTCTGTAACTTTTTTTGTCTCGACCGGCGACAGCGAAGAAATTTCCTTCTTCTTTAAATTTCCCTTACACATACCAAGATCATAGCGATAATATTTTCCATATGGCTTCCCTTCTTGGCAATTGTAAATATACAAATTATCTCCATCAACAATAAATCTTGTCTTTAATGTCTCTGTACCGAAGAAATTACTTTGAATTTTATCAAGATCTATCGTTCCTTCTACCTGTCCTCTCTCCTGATCATAAATAACGACGCCAAATGTCCCTGCTAAAATAATCCTTTCTTCCGTATCTTCCAGAAGTTCCGGTGCATAAGCAGTATCTACTTTCACATGATAGTCCGTCATCTTCTGCACTACATGTTGACTGTTTTTATCCATTTTCCAGAAATTTGCAAGAACCTCCATCATTTTTCCACCATTCATCCTGTCAATGGCTCCTAAAATTCCGATTACACTCACAAAAACTGCTGCCGCTTTTAGGAAAAACTTTCTGTAATATCCTTTTCCCTTGTTCTTTTCCGATTCTATCATCCGTCCCACTGTTGGCTCATCTATCTGTTTTTCTATTTTATTCCATATATCTTCCCGCACCTGCCCTGAAGGTTCTAACAACGAAAATGCTTTTTTTATCTGATTCTTATTCATCTGCCCATGCTTCATATTTCTTCCTCCTTTCTCGTTTCTAACATCATTTTTAACTGTTTTCTTGCTGCTGATAATCTGGATTGTATCGTGCTTTCTTTTATTCCGGTCATAGCACTGATTTCCTTTACTGAATATTCTTCATAGTAATAAAAATACAATACTTCCCTATACTTTTTCGGAAGCTTTTGAACCTTTTCCAACAAGCAATATTCTTCTTTTTGTTCCTGTGGAATTTGTTGCAAATCCGGCTCGCGATCTGCTCTTCTTTTAAACCAACCACTCTTTAATATATCCAGACATGTATGTTTTGTTGTACGAAGAAGCCACGCACGAATGTGTACTTCATTTGCAAATTCCGGCTCCTTCTCCCACATTTTCAAAAATATATCCTGAACCGCATCCCCTGCATCACTCTCATTTTTCAGGTACAACATACACAACCGATACACCATGCCATTATATTCTTCATACATACGATAGAATTTGTCTTTTGTCCATTCCAATATCTTTCCACCTCCTTTTTGTTTTCACTTTATATACGAATGAGAGGGACGGAATATCCAAAAATTACGTAGTTTTGGCTTCTCATATATAAAAGAAGCTGTAAAAAAACCGCCTATGGTTTTCCATAAGCGGTGTCTTTCTTATTTTTTATTATCTCTCGTTATCGTATTTAACGAATGCGTCTACCTTCGGCTGTGATGAGCATCCCGGTACGAATTCGTTGCCAAGGAATGCATCTACAAGAAGTTCTCTTACTTTATTTCCTGTTGTGAAAGCTCCCATACAAGCGATGTTAGCATCGTTGCTCAGTCTTGCTCTCTGCGCTGAATATACGTCAGAGATCAGTGCTGCATATGCACCTTTAACTTTATTAGCTGCGATAGATACTCCAATACCTGTTCCGCAGATCAGAATACCACGATCATATTCTTTTGCTGCAACTGCTTCTGCAACTTTGACTGCTGTATGTGCGTAAATCGGGTCTTCGCTTCCGAAGTCTGTAACTTCTCCATATCCTTTAGATTCGATATACTTGATAACTTCCTCTTTTGCTGCCTGTGCGTTTGGATCGCATCCGATTGCAATTTTCATGGTTCATTCCTCCTATATAATACGTAAATTTCTTATAAAATTATTCTAGCATTATCGATTGTTTTTGTCTACTTTCGTTTACTTTCGTTTCGAAATTCTTTCCATTTTCAGCAATCTTTACCAAATATTTTTACAAATCTATTAAAAAGAGCCCTCTTAACATCATTTTCTCCTACGTATTGCTAAGAGTCTTTTATATATCCACTCATCAAATACAATCTTCTGCAGCTTTCTACGCTTCATACCGTATCAGCCTCTGCACATCTTCCAGAGTTTCACGCTCGCCGCTTGCAAGCAGGGAAAATAACACTGCTCCATATGCCGCCTCTTCTGCATATTTCGGGATACGAAGTTTCATCCGGAAACGATCGCTTGCAATCTTCTGCAACAGTGGGTTTTTGCGAATTCCATTTCCGCTTCCAACAAAGTGACTGCCATCTTTCAGATTCTCCGGCAGTACATTATAAAACTGATACAGCTCTTCGCACAGTCCTCGAAGTACACCGTACGCCAAATCTCCCGGATGGAAGGTATCTACTGTCAGCCCGGTAATACTTCCGGTCAGTGCCGGATTCTCACGACTTCCATTGAATCTTGTATCGACTGTCAATGTTTTCTCTTTTTCTGCAGCTTCTCCTGCGATCCGGTTCATGATACTGTAAATATCTTTCGGGCAGCCTACGCCTGCCAGTGCATAGATTTCCTCAAAAAATCGTTTCACAAGATTGTAGGAATATCCACCACACAAAGAAGAGCCTGCCATCAGATAGGAACCTTTCAAATATGGGCGGCACTCGATTCCATCTGCTTTTATCAGCTCTTCGCTGTAAACAGATACCTGTCCGCCGGTTCCTACATTTAACAATACTTTGCAGTCCTGATTGACAGAACCTAAGAAACTTGCCTGATTATCTCCAAATGCAACTGCGACCGGGATTGTTTTCCCCGCATATGCCGGATATTTCTCCACATCTGCTGTATAATTTCCGCATGTCGTGCTTGTTGTTGCTACTTCCGGCAGTAATTCCGGGTTCATACCGGCTTTTTCTGCTGCCGTACGGTCAAAATCTCCGACTTTCATATTGTAAAGTCCGAGACTTGCCGCCATTGTCTGATGCATCTTCGGTCTCTTCTCACCTGCCAGAGACATTGCAACATAATCCGGGATCGTGCAAAATGACTTTGCTTCTTCCGGGACAAGTCCGTGTTTTGTATTATAATAATTGGTTGTCAGTCCAAATCCCGATGCCATATGATAACCGGTTATTTTAGATAATTCAGCGGCATATGTCATACAAACATTTCCTGATTCGCCAGTCTCTGCGTTATCTGCCACTTTGTTTCCGCTATCTATATTTCCAGAATCACCCATCTCTGAATTGTCTGCCACTTTGCTTTCAGTATCTGTATTTCCCACGCCCTCAGAATCCACTACTGGTTGTTTCTTCTGGATATCAGCACATACTAAATCTCCTCTGCCATCCTGCCATGTATACAGCGGACTGACTGCCACGCCATTTTCATCTACATAGACAATTCCGTGCATCTGTCCGGTTACGCCAATGCTCACAATATCTTCCTGTTCGGAAAGATACTCTTCTAATATATTTTTGCATTTCACAAGAATTTTATCTGCATCCTGTGTGCGTTCGTATGTATGTACACTCTCTATCACAGAGTCATTGGTAAGCGTCTTCGCATCCAAAAGTTCTCCTGTCTTCGCGTCTACAAGCACTCCACATACGGTTGTTGTTCCGATATCTAATCCTATTGCTTTCATCTTCCTGCCTTCCCTTTTCCCAAACCAATCTGACGATTATCTTCTGAATTTTTTATATAGCATGCGCCCCGATAGTAACCTGTCGGAGCGCATATGAAAATCTTATATTCAATCTGTAAATTCTACACTAACTGTTTATTTTCCGTTATTATTCTTCGTAGTTTGGATGAAGGATGACTTTCAGTGTGCCCGGACCTCCCTTGGCAGCCAGCACAATTCCTTTATCGTAATCATCCAGTGGCATTTCATGTGTAACAAGTTCTTTTACCTGTACTTTTCCAGCCTCAAGATATTCCAGTGCACGTCCGAAGCAGTGTGTCTGTGCCCATGTCGGGATCAGCTGGATCTCGTGGAGATACCAGTACTCTGGATCAATTGCCCATTTTGCACCTGCGTGCGGCATTGCAAACATCATGAATTTTGCACCCATTTTTCCGAATTTGATCATGCTTTCCATTACATCTACATTTGCAGTTGTATCAACAAGGATATCAAATCCTTCCGGAGCGATTTCTCTTAATTTAGCTTCGTGTTTGCTTGGATCGTTACGATCCATAAGAATTGTCTCTTTACATCCGTATTTCTTCAGGATATCCAGTTTGTCCTGGCTTGGTCCGCATACTACAACACGATTTGCGTTAGAGTGCATCAGCAGCTGTGTCATGATGATTCCTGTCGGTCCGCATCCATATACAAGAACGTCATCACCAAATTTCACCTGGATACGGTCCATGGAATGTACCGCACATGCAGTCGGTTCTGCGAAAATTGCCTCGTTGAAAGACAAGTTATCGCTGATCGGGAATACTTTATCTGCATTCACTGCTACATACTCAGCGAATCCTCCAGGGCCGTTGCATCCCAGCGAGTAGAAATTTTTGCAATATAATGGCTCGTCTTTTCTGCAGTAGTAGCAGTCTCCACACAGTACTGTGTTATCTGCTGTTACTCTGTCTCCAACTTTAAATGTGTCTACATGCTCACCGACTTTGTATATATATCCAGCAAATTCATGTCCGTTTAACAGTGGGAACTCTGCAAGGAATCCACCTGCTGCAAGTGCTACGTCTGCGCCTTTACAAATACCGCAGGACATAACTTTGATCAGTACCTGATGTGGTCCGATCTCCGGTACCGGAACCTGTTTTACTTCGCAATGACCTGGTTTGTCATATACGTTTGCTTTCATCATGTCCATAATAATTTCTCCTTTGCTGTCGCCTTTGTCGATTGAATTATTGTTTGCAGTTTATTTTTTTAAGGCGATTGCCTGTTTTGCTTTTTCTACAATCTTCTCCGGTGTTAAACCATATTTTACCATCAATGCTTCTGCTGTTCCGGAATGTCCAAATACATCTTCTACACCATGTTTCACAACCGGTACCGGGCAGCTTTCTGTAACGACTTCTGCTACTGCTGCGCCAAGTCCGCCGATAACATTGTGCTCTTCTGTTGTTACAATTGCACCCGTTTCTTTGGCTGCTTTGATGATAATATCTTTGTCAATCGGTTTGATCGTATGCAGGTCGATCACACGGGCTTTGATTCCTTCTGCTGCGAGAAGATCTGCTGCTTTTAATGCTTCCTGAACCATCAGACCTGTTGCGATGATTGTTACATCATCTCCGTCCTTTAACTGTGCACCCTTGCCAAGTTCAAATTTATATCCCGGGATGGAGTCAGTTATATTTTCAACTCCGGAACGTCCCAGTCGCAGGTAGCACGGTCCGTCATAATCGATCATTGCTTTTACAACTTCTCTTGTCTCATTTGCATCACATGGGCAGATAACTGTCATTCCCGGGATGGTGCGCATCAGACTTAAGTCTTCGATACACTGATGAGTTGCTCCATCTTCTCCTACAGAAAGTCCTGCATGTGTTCCGACAACTTTTACATTAAGTCCCGGATATGCAATGGAGTTTCTTACCTGATCGTAAATTCTTCCTGCTGCGAACATTGCAAATGTATGGATAAACGCTGTCTTTCCGCAAGATGCTGCTCCTGCTGCCATACCTGCCATGTTACACTCTGCGATACCTGCGTTGAAGAATCTCTCCGGATACTTCTGTGCAAAATAGCAGGACATTGTACAAATTGTAAGATCCGCATCAAATACCATGATGTTCTCATCTGCTCCGAATTCACACAGAGCTCTTCCATAGGCTTCTCTTGTTGCTATTACTTCTCCCATAATTACACCTCCAATGATGCAGCCTGTGCATCTAATTCTTTGAATGCCTGTTCAAACTGTTCCGGTGTCGGTGTGCTTCCATGGAATTTTACATTGTTTTCCATGAAGGAAACACCTTTTCCTTTTACAGTCTTTGCTACGATAACCGTCGGAGCACCTTTTGTCTCTTTTGCTTTGTCAATTGCATCTGCAATCTGTGCATAATCGTGTCCGTCGATTGTAAGTACATTCCACTTGAAGGCTTTGAATTTATCTTCAATCGGATATGGTGACATTACTTCTTCAATGGTTCCGTCAATCTGCAGATTGTTGTTATCTACGAATACGGTCAGGTTGTCCAGTCCGTAATTTCCGGCTGCCATAGCTGCCTCCCAGATCTGTCCTTCCTGAATCTCGCCATCTCCTAATGCTGCATATACACGATAATCTTTCTTATCCACTTTTCCGCACAGAGCCATTCCGATTGCTGCGGATAAGCCCTGTCCAAGGGAACCTGCTGACATATCTACACCAGGTACCTTTGTCATCTCTACGTGTCCGGAGAGATAACTGTCTACATTTCTGAATGTTTTCAGATCTTCTACCGGGAAGAATCCACGAAGTGCCAATGTCGCGTACATAGTCGGTGTACAATGACCTTTTGACAGTACAAATCTGTCTCTGTCGGGATCTTTAGGCTGCTCCGGGTTGATGTTCATTTTTTCCCAATATAAAACTGTCAAAATATCTGCCACTGAAAAGGATCCACCTACGTGTCCTGAATGAGCGGCTTCGATTGCTTCTAATGCTGTTCTGCGGACTTTTACTGCCTTCGCAGCCAGCTCCTGCACTCTTTTTTCTTCCATTGTTTTAGACCTCCGTCATTGTTTTCTTAGCTTTTTTAGCTATATCGCCATGCAGCGGGGCTAACGACTGCACGGCGAAAGCATCATTGAAATAAAATATTTGAGTAATTACTCTTGTTTAGCAGATGGTAAATCCACCATCGATCACAAGATTTGCTCCGTTTACGAGGCTGGATGCGTCACTTGCAAGGAATACTGCGCATGCTGCCACTTCTTCCGGATAACCAAATCTATGTGCCGGAATTTTCTTTTTAAATTCTACTCCACGTTCATTATTCCAGTTTTCTTCTCCCATCGGAGTCAGGATAATTGTTGGAGAGATTGCATTTACATTAATGTTGTACTGTGCCAGTTCCATAGCGAACTGTTTTGTAGCATAGATTACAGCAGCTTTACAACATCCGTAGGTCAGATGTCCGTCAAGTGCAACAACTCCTGCCTGGGAACCCATGTTGATGATCTTTCCGCCGCCCTGTTCTTTCATAACTTTTGCAGCAGCACGTCCAAATCTTACTGTTCCTGTCAGGTTGATGCTAAGTGTCTTATCCCAGAGATCTTCCTCATGATCCAGAACGCTCTGTACAACACCGATTCCTGCGCAGTTTACAAGAATATCCAGTCTTCCGAATGTCTCAACTGTCTTTGCCACACAGTCATCAATATCTGCAGTTTTTGTAATGTTTCCAACATATGCGAGATAGCCTACGCCCTGCTCCTTCATGTAATCGTCAAGGTCATCTGCCTTGTTCATGTCAAAGCTTACTACGTTAGCGCCTTTTCTTGCATACATTTTTGCAATCTCATATCCGATACCACTAGCTGCACCAGTTACAATTGCTGTCTTGCCTTCCAGACTGAAATCTTCATTAAAATTTCTATAGTCTATCATCATAAACCTCCATTTTGCTGTATTCATCTGTTTTTTATAATACCCACGGATTGCTACGTGCGTTGCACTCCCGCAATCCTACCCACTATTCGCATATCGTGGGATTAATATCCCACTTTTATGCTCATATTGGGACAGGTCCCAAGGTCTGTCCGCCACATATGATCTAGCTCACGTGGCGACCGACCTTTTTACCTTGGTATTATATTATTTGATCTTAATTACAGCTTTTACTACATCGTCTTTGTTATTGATTGCACAGTCAAATGCTTCCTGAATGTTATCGAAATCAAATTCATGTGTAACGATTCCGGATACATCGATCAGGCCATCAGAGATAGCTGCGATTGCCTGTGGGTAGATGTTTCTGTAACGGAATACAGATTTGATTTCCGGCTCTTTGTCCATGATCTGAGCAAAGTTAAATTCAACCGTTTCCTGAGCAGAAATACCAACTAATACGATTGTTCCGCCTCTCTTAACCATGAATGGAGTCTCTTTGATTGTAAATGGAGATCCTGCTGTTTCCATAACTTTGTCAACACCGGCTCCGTTTGTGATCTTCTTAACTTCTTCGATAGCATCTACTTCTTTTCCGTTGATCACACGTGTAGCTCCTAATTTCATAGCATAGTCCAGACGTTTTGGAATTACGTCAACAACTGTGATATCTGTAGCACCGTGTGCTTTACAAGCAAGTAATGTTACAAGTCCGATACAACCTGCTCCAAGAATTACTACAGAGTCTCCAAGCTGTACATTTCCCTGGTTAGCTGCGTGCATACCTACTGATAATGGCTCAACAAGTGCACCTTCTTTTGTGCTGATGTTGTCCGGAAGTTTGAAGCACATGTTCTCCGGGAATGCGATGTAGTTCTCATAGCATCCCTGTACCGGTGGTGTTGCAAGGAACTGTACATCCGGGCAAAGGTTGTAACGTCCTGATTTACAGAATTCACACTGTCCGCATGTGATTCCCGGCTCCAGAGCTACTCTGTCTCCGACTTTCAGGTTCTCTACACCTTCTCCAAGTTCTACAACTGTTCCGGCACACTCATGTCCAAGCATGAAGTCTCCATCTACTACATAGCTTCCGCATCTTCCATCATGGAAATAATGTACATCAGAACCACAGATTCCTACATATTCCAGTTCAACCAGAACTTCTTTCTCTTTCGGTGTTGGCATTGGAATATCACGGATTTCCATTTTATCCAGGTCTGTCATAAATGCTCCTCTGTTTTTCATTTCACGTATCTCCTTTCAATCTGTTAAAAATTTCTCGAACTATTTTTTGAAAATAATAACTGGCAAGCCGATATTTGACCTGCCAGTTATGTCTACTCTTACAATATACTTTTTCTCACTGACATTGATTAAGTCATTAATCTAATTCTGTGATTAATTTTTCATACGTTCAAATTATTCTTTAATCTGTCCGTTGTCTTTGTACATCTGGATGTATTCGTCAACATTGTCAGATGTGATAAGTGGTGCAGGAACGTTGTCGTTGATGTCAGTAACTTTCTTCTTACCTGTTAATACATCATGCATAGCTTCTGTATTCATCTTAGCAAGGTCGATAGCTGACTGAAGTCCTGTAGATGTCATCTTACCTTCTTTGATAAGTAAGCAAGCCTCTGCAGTTCCGTCTACACCATATGCCTGCATGTTTTTGTATTTAGCGTTATCTTTAACTGCTTCGATTGCTCCAGCTGCCATGTTGTCGTTCATAGAGATAACAGCGTCAATCTTTCCATAAGCCTGTACCCAGTCTTCCATGAGCTGCATAGCTTCGTCTTTGTTCCAGTTAGCGATATCTTCTGCTAAGATCTTAACATCAGATCTCTTGTCGAAGAATTCTTTCTTCCATGCTTCTCTTCTCTTTGTGCTGTGGAAGTTTCCTGCAGGTCCCTGAAGAACTACAACTTTAGCGTTTTTCGGGATCTTCTTAAGAGCCAGTTCACAGTTTACTTTTGCCTGCTCGTATGGATCAGCATCTACAGATCCTGTTCCTTCACACTCAACACGTGGGTTTGTTGTGATACATGGGATGTCAGCTTCTACGATCTGCTGAATGTATGGGAGCTGAGCTTCTCCATTGTTAGCCTGAACAATAATTCCGTCATATCCGTTTGCGATACAGTTCTCAATGATAGAGTTCTCTTTCTCGTCGTTAGCTTCTCCATCGAATACCTCTAATGACATGTCCCCTGTTTTCTTGAATGCTGCTCTCATCTCGTCAGCTAACCAAGCTGCGAAAGAGTCTTCCTGAGCTCTTGCGATATAAGCTACTTTGTAGCCGTCTTTTTTGTCACTCTTAGAGTCTTTTTTGCTGTCGGATGAGCTACATCCTACTGCCATTGTAGATACCATTGCTGCGCAAAGGATAGCGCTGATTACTTTCTTTTTCATAGATTGAAATCCTCCTTATTTGGTTTATATTGTAAAAGTTCTGCAACTTGTGCATTCATTATTTGGCTGCTGCTTTTTCTTTCTTGTCATCATTGTCATCTGCTGCAAGGATAACTTTCTGTGTCTTCTTATTCTTAGATCTGATATCTGCAACTACGGCGAGTGCGATGATGATACCTTTAACGATCTGCTGTACATAAGAGTCTACACCCATCAGGTTCATGATGTTGTTCAGGAAACCGATGATAAATCCACCGGCAAGAGTTCCCATTGTTGTACCAACACCACCTGAGAAACTAGTACCACCGACGATAGTAGCTGTCAAACCTTCCATCTCATATCCTACAGCTCCGTTCGGAAGACCTGCATTTACACGAGACATAAAGAGCACACCTGCGATACCTGCAAAGATACCATTGATGATGTAGATGATGTATTTGTTCCTCTTAACATTGATACCAGATGCGATTGCTGCTCCTTCATTACCACCGATAGCGTAAAGAGAACGACCGAATCTTGTATGTGTCATAATATACCATGTAATAATTGTAATAATGATCATGAATACTACAGGCATCGGAATCGGTCCTAAGTTACCCTGTCCAAATACTGTGTAATCTTTTAACTGAAGTAAGTTCTGTCCGTTTGTGAAACGAAGTGCCGCACCTCTGGCTGACATCTGCATAGCCAGTGTAGCAATGAATGCCGGTACATCAAAGTGTGTAACCAGGATTGCGTTGATGAAGTTACATGCAACACCAACTGCGATTGCTACAAGGAAACCAACTAACAGTGATCCGGTTGACTGGTATGCTGCGATTGAAAGCACACCAGCGAGTGCCAGTACAGAACCAACAGACAAGTCGATCAGTCCTGCGATTACCAGTAACATTTCACCGTATGCCAGGATTGTTCCAACTGAAAGCTGGCGGGCAACGTTGATTAAGTTACGTGCAGATAAAAAGTTGTCATTTACGATCGCACAGATGATGAACATTGCCACCAGGATGATATAGATCGAAAACTTGTGTATAAAATCTCTCGCTTTTGAATTTTTCATTTTCTCAATCCCTCCGCTAATTACATTGCATATCTCATGATTGTCTCTTGTGAGAACTCATCCTTGCTCAGACAACCAGTGATTCTACCTTTGTTCATTATGTAAATTCTGTCGCACATTCCGATCAGCTCCGGCAGTTCAGAGGAAACCATAATAACTGTCTTTCCTTCTTTAACCAGGTCTGTCATCAGTCTGTAGATCTCGAATTTAGCTCCGACGTCGATACCTCTGGTAGGCTCATCCAGAATCAATACATCCGGATCTCTTAACATCCATTTAGCCAGAAGTACTTTCTGCTGGTTACCACCACTCAGTCCCTGAATTGCAGTTTCAAGAGATGGTGTTTTAACATGCATCTTTTCAAAATATTTGCTTACCAGTTCTTTTTCTACCTTCGGATGCCATCTTCCGCCATAGATAATCTTGTCCAGACTGGAAATGCTTGCATTTTCCATAACGCTTCGGATCGGGATGATACCATAACGTCTTCTGTCTTCGGAAAGCATTACGACTTTCTGTGCGATACTGTCGCTTACCTTCTTAATAGTAACTTCTTTGCCGTGAACTTTGATCTTTCCTTCATCATAAGGATCCAGTCCGAAGATTGCTCTCATTGTTTCGGTACGTCCTGCACCCATCAGTCCGGCAAATCCTACGATCTCACCTTTGTTAGCTTTAAAGTTAATATCTTTAAATACACCTTTGCTTCCAAGTCCTTCTATTTCAAGGATCGGCTCACCAATTTCAACTTCTTCTTTCGGATAAACATTGTCCATCTTACGTCCAACCATCAGTGCAATGACTTTGTCAAGATCGATCTCTGATGCCGGATGTGTTTCAACTGTCTTACCGTCTCGAAGAACTGTGATGTCATCCGCAATACGGAATACTTCTTCCATCTTATGAGAAATGTAAATAATACTTACGCCTTTCTTTTTCAGCTCTGCGATCTTGCCGAACAACACCTCAACCTCACGGTTTGTGATTGCTGATGTAGGCTCATCCATGATTACGATCTGAGCGTTGTTGGAAATTGCTTTGATGATCTCAAGCATCTGAATGTCAGATACTGTTAATGTTTTTAATTTCTGATCCGGTTTATATGGAAGATTCTCCTGTCTCAGAAATTCAATCGTCTCTCTACGAACTCTCTTCCAATCAACATTGCCAAATTTAGTCACCGGAAGGCGTCCTAAGAACAAGTTCTCTTCGATTGACATTTCCGGTACATAGTTCAGTTCCTGTGCGATCATTGCGATACCATAATCTCTCGCCTGAATCGGATCTTTAATTGTTACCGGTTTCTCATCAAGAAAGATCTGTCCGGAATCTGCTTTGTAAATTCCGTTAATGATTTTCATCAATGTTGACTTACCGGCACCGTTCTCTCCACAAAGAGCGTGAACCGTTCCTTTTCTAACGGCGAAATTAACATTGTCCAGAGCTTTAACACCCGGAAACGACTTGTTAATTCCACTGACACGCATTTTGATGTTCTCCACTTTCCATTCCCTCCCTTAAATATTTCGCTCTTGCATGTTGTTTTGATGTTACTTTTGTGTTTGTTTGTGACCGTTTATGATTGTATATGTTTTGGATTATACATTTTTCATAATTCTGTCCACCTTTATATCAATTTATTTATGCAATACGCTTTCTATGTACTCAATACTACTACCTATCGCGTTGTATGTCAAGTCAATTTTTATCTTTCGGCATGTTATTTTTTGTCTTTTTTGTTAATTTTGTTGTAAATTTATGATTTTTTTGTTCATATCTCGTTCATAATCTTATCCGTTTGCATTTGTTATTTTATTAACTTTCTTAGTTTTATGTTGTTTTATTTCCGTTTCTGTGTTATTATACTTTCAGAACTTGTTTGTTTACTTGTGTAATACAGAAAGGGGTAGAATATGATACACACATTGACACTTAACCCCGCTATTGACAGAATTCTTTATTTGAGCAGATTCGACAAAAATATTACAAATCGAATCCAAAAAACTGTCGATACGATCGGAGGCAAAGGTACACACGTTTCTATTAATCTGAAGATTCTCGGCAAAGAGAACACTGCATTCGGAATCAGCCATGGCAAAAGCGGGCAGAAAGTCATAAATATGCTGAATGAATACGGCATCGAGGTCCGTTTTAAACATTATGATGACGGTTCCAGAGAGACAAGAACAAATTACCTTATTATAGAAGATACAGGTGACTGCACAATTGCAGCCGAGCGTGGTGTTACTTTAAAGACAGAGGAGTTAAATGAACTTCTTGAAGATATGAAAGCAACCATCCAGCCGGGTGATTACCTTATTTTCTCCGGAGACGCATCCAACTCACCGGATCCTTCCGTATATAATAAGATCCTCGAGATGTTCCGCGACCGGGATTTAAAGTTTTTCTTAGATACAAGTGGTAAATCTCTGAAAGAATGTATCCGCGAGACTCCATATATGATCAAGCCGAACCTGGATGAGCTGTCCACACTTGCCGGTCATCCGATTGCTGAAGACGACGCCTCTATAGTAGAAGCGATTGAATCACTGGATTCTTACAATGTCCCGATCATCGCCGTTTCATTAGGCGGAGACGGATCTATTGTAAAAGCTCCGGAAGGTTATTACCGTGTACACCCGCCGAAAGTAAATGTACAGAACACGATCGGATGTGGCGACTGCTTCCTTTCTGGTTTTGTATATGGTTTATCCGAAGGATATTCCATTGAGGATACCATTCGTATCGCAACTGCCGTATCTGCCGCAACCGCAGAATCCAAGCTTTCTGCCGGTTATGATCTGGAACGCGCGAAAGAATTAAAAGAGCAGGTAACAATCGAGAAGATCAAATAGATACCCAAAACCAACAGGTAACAATTGAAAAAAACAAATAAATCAAATACAATAAAAGGAGAATGAATTATGAGCAACTTATCTTACTATGAAATGAGACTGGAAATGTGCAAGGTAGCAAAAATGATGTGGGACCGCAGACTGACAAATGCTGCAGGCGGTAACTTTGCTGTACGTGTAGACGAGAACCGTATCTTAATCTCTCCATCTCTGATGTCTGAAAGAAAACATTGCGAGATGCAGCCGGAAGATTTCCTTCTGATCGACTATGACCGCAACATCATTGAAGGCGAAGGCAAACTTTCCAGAGAAAGTCTGATGCATGTACTGATCTTACAGAACTTCAAAGAGATCGAGTGTACAATCCATGCACATCCGTTCTACTGTATGCCATTCGTTGCTCAGTCCAAACCGATTCCGAACGTAACAGAAGCTACTATGGGACGTGGCGAAGTCGGATGTATCGAATGGACAAAAGCTTACTCTGAAGAGCTGAGCAGAAATGTATATCAGTATTTCGAAGATCACCGCGAGACAGCAGTGAAAAAACCAATCGGAATGATCATGCCAAAACACGGCGTTGTTGTATCCGGTCCAAGCATCTACCTCGCATACAGCATGCTTGAGAGAATCGAATGCGACGCATTCTGCACAATTACAAAGAATTTGATCTAATGATACCTAAGGTCTCCGAACTCGTATGCACGTTATGCTTGCATAAAAGTGCTTGCGAGTTTGAGAGACCTGCAACAATATGAGCATAAAAGCTAAGGCGTAGCCTTGCGATATGCGAATATTGTGTAGGATTGCGAGAGTGCTTGGCACGTAGCAATCCGTAGGTATCATTAGAAATGTACCTAATAGCAATATGAGCATAAAAGCCAAGGCGTAGCCTTGCGATATGCGAATATTGTGTAGGATTGCGAGAGTGCCTGGCACGTAGCAATCCGTAGGTATCATGAAATATATTAAAAGGATGGTATTAACATGTATAGTCAGGAACGAAAAACAAAAATCATAGATCTTCTGGGGGCTCAGTCTTCGGTCAGTGTGAACGTCCTCGCAGATATGCTTCACACATCCAAAGAAACAATCCGTCGGGATCTTAAAAGCCTGGAAGCCGAGGGCATTTTAACCCGTACACATGGTGGTGCCATTCTGAATGCGAATCCATTAAATGTAGGAACCGCAGCCAAATATGGAGACACCGTTTTAAACAGTGAGTCTCCTTTTTTGCTGCGTCACGGGCGCAATATCCCACAGAAAAAGCTCATTGCACAAAAAGCTGCTTCTCTGATTGAAAACAGGGATACTATTTTTATTGATAACAGTTCCACAACTTTATTTTTACTGGATTATATTCCAAAAGAGATGCATCTGACTATCATTACCAACTCTGTAAAAGTTTTACTGGAAGCCGCCAAATTAGAGAATCCGAATCTGTCTCTGATCTGCCTTGCAGGATTTTACAATGGTAATAACTATTCTCTTTACGGAACACGTACAATTAAGAGTTCCGAAGAATTTTATCCGGATAAAACTTTTATTTCCTGCACAGGAGTTACGTTGAACAAAAGACTCACAGATATCAGTCTGAACGAAATTGACACCAAGAAAGCAATGATGGACAAGTCTGAAGAGACTTACCTTCTTGTTGACCACACAAAGTTTGAAGTAGCAGGTCCTTTCTTCCTCGGCAATTTCAATGAAATTGACTGCATTGTGACAGACAACTTCAACTATACTCCAGAGGTTTCCGAAACTCTCCGGACCATTACAAAAAAACATGGGGTCCGGATCATCACTGCGTAAGGGAGGATGTACAATTGAATATTTTAGCTTTTGATCTCGGCGCAAGCGGTGGCAAATTATTTCTCGCTAAAATCGATGGGGACAATGTATCGATTGAGAATATCCACCGTTTTGACAATGTTTCCTATTCAGCAAACGGCGCACTTTTCTGGGACATCATTAACATTTATAAAGAAATGAATGTCGGAATCAAAAAAGCCATTGAAATGACAGATGATCAGATCGACTCATTTGCCATCGATTCTTTTTCCAATGACTTTGGTCTGATCGACAAAAACGGTCAGTTACTCACACAGGTACGCTGCTACCGTGATGAGCGTACTGCCAGACATGCAGACAAGATTTACAGCAAGCTTTCAAAAGAAAAGCTTTATGAACTGAGCGGCAACCAGAATGCACTCTTTAACACTTATCTGCAATTAGGCGCTATGCGCGAAGACGGTCACGGATTTTTATTAGATAACGCTTATAAACTTCTGTTTATCCCGGATCTTCTGATCAATTTCCTGACCGGCAAGACAATTTCCGAATATACGATTTCTTCTGTCAGCCAGCTGTATGATTTTAAGAAAGATGACTGGTGTCAGGAAATCCTTGACAGTTATGATATTCCAC
Organism: Dorea sp. AM13-35; assembly: GCF_003473885.1. Classification (NCBI taxonomy): domain Bacteria; kingdom Bacillati; phylum Bacillota; class Clostridia; order Lachnospirales; family Lachnospiraceae; genus Dorea; species Dorea sp. AM13-35. Next base: position 12,579 of record NZ_QUCZ01000010.1, on the reverse strand, counting down.
GCGAATTATTCGGCACGCTTACAAAGCCGGGTACACTGCTTGGAAATACGCAGGAAAGTTATAATGAAATGATGGGAACAAAGGGATTCCCTGTATCCGTTGTCTGTGAGCACGATACTGCTTCTGCATATCTGTCTTCACCGCTCCACACAGACTGCGCACTTGTAAGTTGTGGTACATGGTCACTGATCGGTACGGAGCTTGACCACTGCGTAATCACCCCGGAAGGCTATGCCGCCAATCTGGCAAATGAAGGTGGCTACGAAGGTCATCACCGCATCCTGCGCAATGTGATGGGTTCCTGGTTCATACAGGAGAGCAAACGTTATTACAAAGAACATGGAAAAGACTACAGTTTCAGTGAACTCGGTGAACTCGCCGAAGCTGCAGAACCATTCCGTTTTCTATTTGATCCGGATGAACCTGTTTTTTATAATCCGGGTAATATGCCAAAGAAAATCCAGAAGTACTGTATGGAACACTACGGAGAGGCTCCGGAAACAGTCGGCGAGATTATCCGCTGTATTTACGAAAGCCTTGCCATGAAATTCCGCTGGACGGTCGAACAGCTTGAGAAGGTATCCGGAAAAGAATTACCGGTCATCAACATGATGGGTGGCGGTTCCAAGGCGGAAATCCTCTGCCAGTTTGTTGCCAATGCCTGCGGACGCAAGGTTGTTGCAGGACCGGACGAGGCAACTGCCATCGGAAATATTACTGTACAATTAATTTCCATCGGCGCCGCTTCTTCCCTTGATGAAGCAAAAAATATCATGGCATCTGCCTCCAAAATGCGCGAATATTTACCTCAGAATCACGAAGAGTGGGATGTTAAGTATCAGAAATGTATCATTAACAAATAAATCACATACATCACATACATTATGAGGAGGAAAAACTATGAAAAACATTTTAACCGCACCATTTATTCAGGAAATTTCTGAAATGACAGCGAACATGTACCGCCTTGGCTGGGATGAAAGAAACGGCGGAAACATCAGCTGGCTGCTTGAGGACGAACCGCTGGAGTATTATCTGGATCTTGATCACGTTATCCGTACGATCCCGATTAACTTCGATGCTTCTTATGTTGCAGGTCGTATCTTTATGGTAACAGGAACCGGAAAATATTTCAAAAATATTACTCCAAACCCGGCAGAGAACCTTGGTATCGTACGTGTGGCACAGGATGGGAAAAGCCTGGAGTTGTTATGGGGATTTGAAGGAAATGCCGCTCCGACAAGCGAATTTCCAACACATCTGATGAACCACATGGAGCGTCTGAAAGTAGATCCTACACACCGTGTTATTATGCACTGCCACCCGGTAAACACAATTGCAATGACATTTGTACATTCCATCGACGAGAAAGAGTTTACTAAAGCTTTGTGGGGTATGTGCACAGAATGTATCGTTGTATTCCCGGACGGTGTCGGAATCGTTCCTTGGATGATCGCAGGAACGAACAAAATCGGCGAACTCACAGCCGAGAAGATCCGCGACCGCAGAATCATTCTCTGGGCACAGCACGGAATTTTCGCTGCCGGACATACGCTTGATGAGGCATTCGGTCTGATCGAGACAGTCGAGAAAGCAGCTGAAATTTATATGAAGATTGCTCCGCTTCCGATCGTAAATAAAATTCCGGAAGAGCAGTTAGGCGAACTTGCCAGAAGCTTTGGTGTAACACCAAGAGAAGGCTATCTGGATTAAAAAGAAATAATATATTTTACCAGGAGGAAACTTAAAGATGTACTTAGAAAAAATGTTTGGACTTAACGGAAAAGTTGCTATCGTAACCGGTGGTGGACGCGGTATCGGACAGGTTATCGCACAGGGGCTTGCCGAAGCAGGTGCCGAAGTTGTAATCTTAAGCCGTTCCGGTGCTGAAGAAACTGTAAAATTAATTACAGAAGCAGGTGGAAAAGCTTACGATCTCAAAGCTGATGTTACAGATGAAACACAGGTGGACAAAGCTCTTGCAGAGATTCTTGAGCGTTCAGGTTCTATCGATATCCTGTTCAATAATGCCGGTATCTGCATGCATCAGTCCACATTAGAAGCTACTGTTGAAGAATTTCGCGAAGTTGTTGATATCAACTTGACCGGAGAATTTATCATGTGCCGTGCCGTTGGACGTATCATGATCGAACGTGGCATCAAAGGAAGCATCATCAATATGGCTTCTATGTCCGGAACGATCGTTAACATCCCACAGTGGCAGGTTTCTTACAACGCTTCCAAAGCAGGTGTTATCCACATGAGCAAATCTCTTGCCATTGAATGGGCTGAATACGGCATCCGTGTAAACTCTTTAAGCCCTGGATATATTGCAACACCAATGTCAGTCGATGTACCGAAAGACTTGATTGACGCATGGATTCCGCTTATGCCAATGCACAGAATGGGAAAACCGGAAGAACTCATCCCTGCAGTTCTCTATCTTGCATCCGATGCCTCCGGATATACAACCGGAAGCGATATTATCGTAGACGGCGGATATTCCGTACAGTAATTTCACTTAGCAAAAAAGTTGCCAATGTATCACGAAAAACATTGGCAACTTTTTTATAATTTATATTTTTCCATTATCTTCTGGATGCTCTCTTCTGTTTTTTCTAACTCATCTACAATCTATTGAAGGAACTTTCCTTTATCCAGCTTCTTTTTTATCAAATCTATAAGTTCTAAAATTAAGACATTTTGCTACTTCCGCGCAAGCATAGCTTCCACATCTGCGATTTCACAGCCACAGAAGCCGAGCGGATGAGGTTTCTTTGTATACTGCCCGTGAAAATCGCTGCCACCGGTTGTAAGAAGATCATATTTCTTCGCAATCTCCAGAAGACGCTGTCTGGATTCCGTTCCGTTTCTTGGATGCCATACTTCTACACCTGCAAGCAGACCCTCTTTGGCATATCGCTCGATCAGCTCAAAGCTGTCAAACTGCTCCGCATGCGCTACCACCGGAAACCCTCCAGCTTCCCGGATTACCGTCGCCGCTTCTAACGTCGTCGGATATCGTTTCGGTACATAACAGCTTCCCTTTGAAGAAATCAGTGAACTCATCAGCTCTCCGATTGCCACATTTGTATAGCCAAAATCACATAACGGCTGCATCACATGACATTCATATATCGATTCGCTGTCTTTTGCATAAGCTTCCACCAGTTCCGGTGTCACAAGCGGATATATTTCATGTACTCTGCGCGCCATCTCCAGCTTCTGTTCTCTTCGCCATTTCAATGTATTTTCCAGAAATCCATCGATCATCTGACGATTCTTTGGCAGATAACAGAGCAAATGCACATTTCTTCCACTTTCTTCATCAAGCGTAGACATTTCCACACCCGGAACCACATGCACGCCAAGTTTTCCGCCAAGCTCCACAGCTTCATCCACACCTGCCATTGTATCATGGTCTGTGATTGCAATATACTTAAGTCCGATCATTGCAGCGTATTCTATCACCTGTGCAACCGTTCTGGATGCATCTGAATGTGTCGTGTGCACATGCAGATCACACGGATTCGCTGCTGTTAATTCATTTTTTATTATATTTTGTTTCTCTGACATTTTCTTGCCAACTTTCTTACTTTTCTTTTTTCCACAGTCTCTGGTTCTTACGCCTCTTCATCCTGATCGTTCGTCAGATGCAGTCTGTCAAGAATGTAGAAAATAAGACTTAAAATCATGCCGACTACACATGCAAGCACCATACCGGTCAGCTCAATATCCCCAAACGCCACTTTGATTCCGGAAAGTCCAGTTACAAATACTACTGAAGTAAGTGTCAGGTTTCTTGATCTGCCATAGTCCACCTGTGAGTCAACCAGAATACGGATACCGGATGCTCCGATCATACCGTATAACAGGAAGGAAATCCCTCCGATAACCGGTCCCGGAATCGTCTGGATCAGCATAGATAATTTTCCAACGAAAGAGCAGATGATAGAAAGCACTGCCGCCCCTGCGATCACGCGCACGCTGTATACTTTTGTAACCGCCATAACACCGATATTCTCACCGTAAGTCGTTGTTGGTACGGAACCGATCAAACCAGAGATCATGGTAGAGAAGTTATCTCCGAATAAAGATCTGTGTAGCCCCGGTGTTTTCAACAGATCACGGCCTACAATCTTACTCGTTACAACCTGATGTCCGATATGTTCTGACGTAATAACGAGAAGTACCGGAAGAATCATCAGGATTGCACCTGTATCGAATTTTGCCATTGTAAAGTTCGGCAGTGCAAACCAGGATGCAGAAGCCACTTTAGAAAAATCAAGGATGCCACAGCCAAGCGCTGTCAGATATCCTGCGATAACCGCAATCAGAATTGGAATAACCGATAAAAATCCGCGGAATAAAATATTTCCAAAGACCGCAACACCGAGTGTCACCAGAAATACGATCACATTTCTCATATCCAGTTTGTCATCCAGAAGTCCTGCATTACTCGCTGCTGAACTGGAAAGTTCCAATCCAATCAATGCTACTACAGGTCCCATCGCTGCCGGCGGCAATACAACATCAATCCAGTCTGTTCCACATTTATAAATAATGAGCGATAAAATACATCCGCAGAATCCAACCGCAACGAAACCGCCCAGTGCATATTCATATCCCATTTTCGAAATAACAACACCTGCCGGTGCCAGAAATGCAAAGCTGGAGCCAAGATATGCCGGCGCCTGCCCCTTTGTTACTGTCATAAAAATCAATGTTCCGACACCGTTCATAAATAATACAATCGCCGGATTAATACCGAATACAAACGGCACCAGAACAGAAGCCCCAAACATTGCAAACATATGTTGGATGCTGAGTGGAAGCAGCAGTTTAAATGGCACTTTGTCCTCAATTTGAATAATTTTACGTTCTCCCATGTTTTCCTCCTGTACCTTTCATTCCTTTAAGTTTGTGTAATTATATTATTTCACTTTGTCCATTGTATCATATCAGTATCTATAAGAAAAGAAAAAGGAGATTGCAAAATCTCATTTGCAATCTCCTTTTGTCCCATTATATGATACAAGATTTTATAGAATAACCTTACCGGCATCTCAATCCTTTATGTATGCTTTTAGTATAAGCATTTTACAGTTGGATAAATCTTTCTGAATTTCTGGTATTTCTCTTCGTATTTGTCAACCAGTTCTTTCTCCGGCTCAACTGTATCAATAACTTTTACAAGTTTGGAAGCGATCGTCTCAACATCCGGATATGCTCCGCATCCGACTGCTGCCAGCATAGCTCCGCCAAGTGCCGGCCCTTCTTCGCTTTCAATAACATCTACCTTCATGTTCATAACATTTGCAATGATCTTCTTCCACAGTGGGCTCTTTGCTCCGCCACCGCAGATCTTTGTTCTCTCAATCTTAATTCCAAGACTTCTTGCAACTTCCAGAGAATCACGAAGTCCGAATGCAACACCTTCCAGAACAGCCTGTGTCATGTCTTCTCTTGTTGTGTCCATAGACATTCCGATAAACATTGCTCTCGCGTCCGGGTTGTTGTGTGGAGAACGTTCACCCATCAGATATGGCAGGAAGAATACATTGTTCTCACCCAATTTCTGAATGCCTGCCTGCTCTGCCGCAAAGTCTGTTGTCTTGAGGATTTCCTCATTCCACCACTTGTTGCAGGAAGCTGCACTTAACATACATCCCATCAGATGATAATATCCGTCTGCGTGTGCAAAGGAATGTAAAGCGTTGTGCTCATCTACTCCAAAGTTCTTGCTGGAAATGAAAATTGTTCCGGAAGTTCCAAGAGAAATATTACATCTTCCGTCACCTACAGTTCCTGTTCCAACAGCTGCTGCGGCATTGTCTCCGGCACCTGCGATAACTTTTACTTCGGCAGGAAGTCCAAGCTCTTTCGCAATGTCTTCTTTCAGAGTTCCTACTACTTCATAACTTTCATATAACTTCGGAAGCATCTCTTCTGTGATTCCGCAGATATCAAGCATTTCTTTTGACCAGCAGCGATTCTTAACGTCCATAAGAAGCATACCGGATGCATCGGATACGTCTGTGCAGAAAGATCCGGACAGCTTGTATGCCAGGTAATCTTTTGGAAGCATGATCTTTGCAATTTTAGCGAAATTCTCAGGTTCATTCTTCTTCATCCAAAGAATCTTCGGTGCTGTAAATCCTGCAAATGCAATATTTGCTGTGTAAGCGGATAATTTATCCTTTCCAATTACTGTATTCAGATAATCTGTCTCTTCTCCGGTTCTTCCATCGTTCCACAGAATTGCCGGGCGGATCACATTATCTTCTGCGTCCAGTGCAACAAGTCCGTGCATCTGTCCACCAAAGCTGATTCCTGCAACCTGTGACTTATCACACTCTGCTGTCAGTTCTTTGATTCCTTCCATAGACTGTGCAAACCAGTCTTCCGGTTTCTGTTCAGACCAACCCGGATGTGGGAAGAACAGCGGATACTCTCTGGAGACGATCTTCTTAATGTCTCCTTCTTCATCCATTAATAACAATTTAACTGCTGATGTTCCTAAGTCTACACCAATGAATAACATTGTTTTTATCCCCTTTCTTATGCAAATGGATTCTCTGTCTTATATCTTACACCTTTTGGCTGATTATAGCCAATCTCTTCTACAGGAACTCCGATATATTTGAAAACTTCATATAAAGCTTTTCCGAAATGTCCAAATGCAACTGCTCCGTGATGTGGGTATCCTCCCTCGAGCAGTACGTGGCGGTAGAATCTTCCCATCTCCGGAATTGCGAAAATACCAACGCCTCCGAAAGATTTTGTTGCTACCGGAAGGACTTCACCATGCGCAATGTATGCACGCAGTTTGCAGTCTGCTGTGCTCTGCAGACGATAGAACGTAATATCTCCAGGAATGATATCCCCTTCCAGAGTTCCCTGTGTTACTTCTTCCGGAAGTGTTCTTGCCATAATCATCTGGTTCTTCATTTCACAGAATGCAAGCTTGCTGGATGCTGTATTTCCACAGTGGAATCCCATGAAAGTATCTTTCTGTGTATAATCGTATTTTCCTTTAATCTCGCTCTCATACATATCCTTCGGTACTGTATTGTTGATATCCAGAAGTGTTACTGTATCTTCGCTGACAACCGTTCCGATGAACTCACTGAGCGCTCCGTAAATATCTACTTCGCAGGAAACCGGGATTCCCTGGTCTGTCAGACGGCTGTTGACATAACATGGTACGAATCCAAACTGTGTCTGGAATGCAGGCCAGCATTTTCCTGCGATCGCAACATATTTTCTGTAACCTCTGTGATCTTCTACCCAATCTTTTAATGTGAGCTCATACTGTGCGAGTTTCTCAAGGATCTCCGGTTTCTTATTACCGGCTCCAAGTTCTGCTTCCATCTCTTTGACAACTGCCGGGATTCTCTCATCTCCTGCATGTTTGTTAAATGCTTCAAACAGGTCCAGCTCTGAATTTTCTTCAATCTCTACACCCAGATTATAAAGCTGTTTGATCGGCGCATTACATGCTAAGAAGTTTAACGGTCTCGGTCCAAAGCTGATGATCTTTAAATCATTTAATCCGATGACAGCTCTTGCTACCGGCATAAACTCATGAATCATATCTGCACATTCTTCTGCATCTCCGACCGGATATTCCGGAATATATGCATTGATATTGCGAAGCTGTAAATTGTAGCTTGCATTAAGCATACCACAGTAAGCATCTCCACGTCCCTGTACCAGGTTGTCTCCTGTCTCTTCTGCTGCTGCCACGAACATCTTCGGTCCGTCAAAATGTTTTGCAAGCAATGTCTCAGAAATCTCTGGTCCGAAGTTTCCAAGATATACACAAAGTGCATTACATCCTGCTTTCTTAATGTCTTCGAGTGCCTGCACCATATGGATCTCGCTTTCAACGATACAAATTGGACATTCGTAAATGTTCTCTGCTCCGTATTTCTTTGTGTAGGCATCGATCAGTGCCTTTCTTCTGTTTACAGATAAGCTCTCCGGGAAACAGTCACGGCTTACTGCTACAATTCCAAGTTTTACTTCTGGCATGTTGTTCATAATACCAATTCCTCCTTCAAAAATGTTGTTTTTCATAATACATGTTTTGTAAATCTATTGTTTGATAAATCCGTTACACTCGTAACGCCGCCGGCATTAAACCGACACATTCTCGCCTTTCAGCCCGCAAAAGGCGCCTTCAATCTTTGCATCCTCATGTGCGATGAGCCACTTGTTTCTCGCTGTGAGAAGTCTTGCTTCTCCCTTGGCATCCGCCGGTATCTCTACGTCTGTGTTTGTTCCCTTTGGCAGGATCACAACACAGCGGAACCCTTTCTCATTCGTCATACATGGTGCATAATGCAGCGTTGTTGCATACATCTCTACTGCTGTTCCTGCCGGAACAAAGAATGCTTCGATCTGATCTGTATCGTAAGTATACTCTTCTGTAATATCCTGCTGTCTTCCTACGAGGAGAATCATATCTGTCACTGCTACATTGATTTCTGAACTTCTGTGATACTCTACCGCGTTCAGATAAGTATTGAACCCGTTGCAGAATCCCACCTGGATCGGCAGTCCTCCAAACGCACGGTCTTTAAAAGCCTTTGCAACAGGAAGATCTTCCAGTTCTTCCATCCCCGGAACATAGATCACTTCCCCTTTAGGAAGCGGTGTATGTTCCATGGCTTTTAAAAGCGGTGACAACGCATACCCTTTCAGTACTCGTCCATATGTCGAAAACGCTTTGTCTTCTACTTGTTGAATTTTCATAATAATTCCTCCTAAAACACAAGGTTATTATAGCAATTTTTTAACGATCTTTCGACCAAATACTTAACCGTTCATGGCAAATTCTTGTCCTTCTTGCAATTTGAGCACTTTGTCCTGTGAACTTTTTTATTTTCTTCCTATTTCCCCCGCAAAAACAGAAACAGAGCGCAGTAACAAATATTGTTACTGCGCTCTGTTCTATAATTCTTTTCTAAATTCACTAGGCAATTTATTGTATTTTTTCTGAAATACCTTCGTAAAGGCCTTACTGTTTGGAAATCCGTTCTGACTCGCGATCATTCCGATCGGCATATCGCTGTTGACCAGATCCTTATATGCATGCTCCAGACGGATGTCGTCAAGATAATTCTTATAGTTCGTCTTTGCATATTTTTGAAACATCCTCGACAGATAAGTAGAGGAATATCCAAAAGTCTGTGCAAGGCTTTCAAGCGATAAATCCTTCGTGTAGTTTTCTTTCATGTATGCCGTTATCGCCGATAACTTGTTCAGTTTTTTGTTGCTTCGTATCATTTCACTGTCCACAGATACTTCTCTGTACTTACTCACAAGCAGATAGATCAGCTCGTAAAAATAACTCTGTACTTTCAGATCATATCCGATCTCTTTTTTCTCATAAGCATCGTACATGTCCCGGATCACCTGCATGAATTCCTCATCATGGATCCTTCTGCTGTGTGTAAAATAAATAAACTTCTCATCCGTATAATATCGTTCAAACGTTGTCAGCGGAATCTGAAGCACTACAGTAAAATTCTCTTTCGGAGAGTGGATCGAATGGATCTCATTGGAGTTGACCAACATGAATTCTCCCGGATTCAGGGAATACTTAATCTCATTCACGTAAAATTCAATCTCTCCTTCGAACAAAGCAAAGATTTCGATAGAACGATGCCAGTGCTTCTCTCTCGAGTAATTACCGTGTCGTCCCTCGAAAACAAACATTTTAAAAGGGATATCGTCATTTGGCATAATAATCTCGTGTGAATAATTCACCAGTTTCTCCCTCCTTATATTTCATAAGAATATATTGTTTGCCCGCTTCACTGCCTTTCCATTATATCATAACAACGTAAGTCTTTACAATTATAATCTCTTCTCCAGAAGTACAAGCTGCCTCCGAAATACTGTTAAATTCACATGGCACAATGTCTGCCTCTCTGTATCCAAGCCTTTTGTACATGGCTCTCGCTCTCGCTTTTTTCTTTCTACAAAGGTTTTATCCTGCGTAAAAGCACTCTTTGAAAAGTAACGATTTGTCGCTAAATTTTCTTGAGCCTTTCACCCAGCCTGTTTTTCCGTTTGCTGTTTTAATCTTAATGTTAAATGCTTTGCCTGTCATATAAATCTTCACTGCTTTTGCTTTTGTTCCGGCTTTTACAGTAGCTACTTTCTTCTTACAGGAAACACTGTTGTATAATGCTTTCGTATTCTTCATCGTTCCATATTTTCCATTTGCACGATAAGTGTAACCGGCACTTGTAATCTCATATGCGGAAGATGTCTTCTTTAATGCGCCTTTTTTATAGGTATAATTTACTTTGTACTCAACACCAGCCATCGCTGTGGACATAATATACTGTTTTGTGCTGATCGTGTTGCCTGACACTTTCAGGATATCCGTATGATGATGGTTCGTATAATTGTAAGATGTCTTTGAGAAATCAACGACTTTTTTAAATCTTCCTTTTTTATACTGATAAATACATTCCCACGGATCGTCTTCATTATCCGTCTCACCCTGTACCCAGAGATACGCTTTTCCGTTCTTTAATGTTACCAGTCTTGTGTGGATCGCATAGGAAGTCCATGTTCTTATAATCTTTGTCGTTTTCTTGTTCACCGTAATCTTTACAGTCCCGTATCTGTCATACTGGTCTTTTGGAATACTGATCTTCACTGTATCTTTCTTTTTATCGCCGGTGATATCATAACTTTTGTAAGTCTTTCCTGCTTTCAATTCCACCATGGACGGATTCTTTGCTTCTGCTTTCATCGACGGCATAAATAAAACTCCTGTCAGGCATACCATTGCAGCTACTGCTGCCTTTTTCCATTTTCTCATAAGCTCCTCCTTTTCTTCTATGTTTTCCTGTAACAATTGATACTTTGATGATAGCATTGACTTGCAGATCACACAAGATGCTGCCAGTCATATATTCGCTTTTCTGTTCCGATTTTTCAGCGACAAAAGTGCAATTACCGTTAAATGGGGACGGGGCTTTTCTAAAAAAGCCCCGTCCCCATTTATATATTTTTTCAACTAACTCTTACTATCTATCCCGCATAAAAGCACTCTTTAAAGAGCAATTTGCTTTCGTCAAATTTCTTGCTGCATTTTAACCATCCGGTTTTACCGTCAGCAGTCTTAATCTTTACACTTATAAATTTATCGCACATATAAATATTTGTTGTTTTTGCTTTTGTTCCCGCAGTCACAGCAACACCGGTTGATTTACTTGTGGATGGACTGGTATAAAGCATTTTATTATTTTTCAATGTGCCCCAGCTGCTCTTCGTGCGATAAGAATAGGATGCTTTTACGATAGCAGCAGTTCTTGATACGATATGGAATTTTCCATTCTCATATTTGTAATCATATTTATAAACAGCCTCACCAAGCGGGCTGGTCATATTGCTCTGCTTTACAGTAAGCGTGTTGCCGGAAACTTTAACTACATCCGTACTCAGATGATAGTAATATTTCTTTACATATCCATCAAATTTCAGTTTCTTTTCCAGTTTGCCTTTGCGATATTGATACAGGCATCCCCATGTATCATCTGCATCTTCTGAAGAACTCTTCACCCAGAGATATACTTTTCCGTTTTTCAGTGTTACGAGGCTGGTCTTATAATAGAAAGAACCGATTCCTTTTTTCACAATTTTCTTTCCGTTGACAGATACTGTGATCCGCTTGATAAAGTCACTTTCATCACGTTTTCCGAGTGTAATCTTGATCTTATCTTTCTTTTTATCCCCGGTAATATCATATTTTGTATAAGTTTTCCCCGGTTTCAGTCTGACAATCGCCGGATTCTTCACTTTACCGGCTGCCTTCGCATGCACCGGAGCCATTGTCAGTGCCGTGCACAGGCAAATTGCTGCGACAAACAGATACTTTCTTAATGCTTTCCTCATGTTGTTCTCCTCCATTCTTGTCATCGCGTCTGTATATTTGCTTTACATGGAAAGCATATTCCTTAATTGTTAATATTTTCATTGCAAAATTCTTAATATTTTATTACGATGCCAGGGGCAAAAGCCTGAAAACACACTGTGCTTACGTAGGAGTAGTTTTATGAAAAGTCCAGCCATTTTACTTCATCAAAAAAACCTCCGGGACTCTTTCCTTCCCGGAGATTTTATCTTTATTTTTCTTACTTTTCTCTCGAAATCCATGCTATAAAAGGATTTGTGATATGTTCTCTTATCTCTGTTTTATAATAGTTCGCTGATTCCGTCCGCCATTGCGCTGAGGATAATGCAGCAGGAGGTTGCTCCTGCATCCAGCACACCTCTGGATCTCTCGCCCAGACGGCTGGAACGTCCGAATTTTGCTACCATGTCCTTGGTAGAATCGCGTCCTGCTTCTGCAGCTTTCTTCATCTCTGCCAGTGCTTCTTTGAAATCCTTTCCTTCTGCTCCGGCTGCTTTCATTACATCCACGGATGGCGCCAGTGTATCTACTAATGTCTTGTCGCCGACTTTCGCATCTACGATCCCGTACAGCCCGTTAAGACCTGCTTCCAGCATTGTTCCAAGATCTGCCGCTGTGATCTCATCCAGATCTTCTCC